>NZ_QETG01000006.1:0-137437 GCF_003105055.1 Acinetobacter sp. AM
CAATATATTTCATGCATAAATTATGCATGAAATATCAAAAAATGTCGGTGCAGAATTACAGCAAATGATTGTTCGGTTTATGAGTTATGCAAGTTGTCTAATATTTCCAGCATTCTTTCTTACAAAAACCTCCTTTGATGATGTTTCATGTACATTATGATCAGTATGAACTTTTAGATATAAAATATAATTTCCATAAGAGCCTTCCACACTTAGATACCAATAATCAAAATCTATTACTGGATCCAATCGGCTTAATGCATGAATTATCTCGTTATATGATTCAATTGAATCATGTCCTGCCCAACGCTTATACGAATCTTCACAAACTTTTTTATCTTCAATACCAACAATAACTTCACCACCCTCACTATTAGCAAAAGCAACTGTTATCTCTTCAATCACACTAGCCTTTGCTCTTTTACTTTTCAAATCAAAAAAATCATTTTCTTGACGTTCGCATAGCTCTACAGCTTGCTCTTTTGAGATTAAATTAATAGATTTTTTCTTTTCAAACATTATAAACTCAAAAAATAAGGGCTGATTACTCAGCCCTTATCTTATACTACTTATTACTTAATTATCAAATAATTAAGTCAACTGAGCAGCAGCAATTTTCTTGGTATCAACATTCGCAGCAGCGTCAGTATAGTCGCCCATTTTGTCGAAGCTTAAGTATTGGTAGATGTCAGCAGACATGCTATCAATCTGAGCTGCATACTGTTGGTATTCTTCTGGAGTTGGTAATTTACCAAGTACAGCAGCAACAGACGCAAGTTCAGCAGATGCTAAGTAAACGTTCGCACCTTGACCTAAACGGTTCGGGAAGTTACGAGTAGAAGTCGATACACACGTTGTGTTCGGAGCTACACGTGCTTGGTTACCCATACATAATGAACAACCTGGCATTTCAGTACGCGCGCCAGCTTTGCCATAAGTATTGTAGAAACCTTCTTCCATCAATTGACGTTCGTCCATACGCGTAGGTGGAGCAATCCACAAACGAGTTGAAAGTACACCACCAGGAACTTTCTCTAACAACTTACCAGTTGCGCGGAAGTGACCGATGTTCGTCATACATGAACCAACGAATACTTCGTCAATTTTCACGCCTTGAACGTCAGAAAGCAATTTAGCGTCATCTGGGTCATTCGGGCAGCAAAGAACTGGTTCAGTAATTGTCGCAAGGTCAATTTCATACACTTTCGTGTATTCAGCGTCAGCATCAGCTTTAAGAAGTGATGGGTTTGCTAACCATTTTTCCATGTTCTCAACACGACGAGCCATAGTACGCGCATCGCCATAACCTTCAGAAATCATCCACTTCAACATTGTGATGTTTGATTTCAGGTATTCAGCAACTTTCTCTTCAGAAAGCGTGATAGAACAACCCGCAGCAGAACGTTCAGCAGATGCATCAGAAAGTTCGAATGCTTGCTCAACAGTGAGGTCAGTTTCCATTTCTGTTAAGTCAATCTCAAGGATACGACCAGAGAAGATGTTTTTCTTACCTTTCTTCTCTACAGTTAAGTCACCTTGCTGAATCGCAACGTAAGGAATTGCATGTACAAGGTCACGTAGTGTGATACCAGGTTGCATTTTACCTTTGAACTTAACAAGTACAGACTCAGGCATATCCAGTGGCATAACACCAGTCGCAGCAGCGAACGCTACAAGACCAGAACCCGCAGGGAATGAAATACCAATTGGGAAACGAGTATGTGAGTCACCACCAGTACCAACTGTATCTGGAAGAAGCATACGGTTTAACCAAGAGTGAATAATACCGTCACCTGGGCGTAAAGATACACCGCCACGGTTCATGATGAAATCAGGAAGCGTGTGCTGCATTTGAACGTCAACTGGTTTTGGATACGCAGCTGTGTGACAGAAAGATTGCATAACAAGGTCAGCAGAGAAACCTAGGCAAGCCAAGTCTTTCAATTCGTCACGAGTCATTGGACCAGTGGTATCTTGCGAACCAACAGTCGTCATCTTAGGTTCACAGTAAGTACCTGGAAGTACGCCTTGACCTTCTGGAAGACCACATGCGCGACCAACCATTTTCTGTGCTTGAGTGAAACCTTTACCAGTAGGAGCAGGTTGAACTGGAGTACGGAATAAAGTAGATGGAGCAAGACCTAAAGCTTCACGCGCTTTAGTGGTCAAACCACGACCAACGATTAAGTTGATACGACCACCCGCACGTACTTCGTCTAGAAGTACTGGAGTTTTTAATTCAGCTTCAGCAATTACTGCACCGTCTTTAGTTGCAGTTACTTTTGCAGCAGCATGATCAATGTTAAGAACGATTTCATCGCCCATGTTCATGTTTGCAACATCAATTTCGATTGGCAACGCGCCAGCATCTTCCATTGTGTTGAAGAAAATCGGAGCGATTTTAGAACCTAAGCAGTAACCACCGTCTTTTTTGTTCGGGATGTGAGCAATTTCATCACCGAAGAACCAAAGTACAGAGTTCGTTGCTGATTTACGGCTTGAACCAGTACCAACAACGTCACCGACGTAAGCAACTTGATTGCCTTTCGCGATTAAGTCTTTAATTTGGTTTAATGGGCCAACTTCACCAGGAACTTCTGGATTGATACCGTCACGTACGTTTTTCAACATTGCATTTGCGTGCAATGGAATGTCTGGACGGCTCCATGCGTCTTGTGCAGGTGACAAGTCGTCTGTGTTGGTTTCGCCAGTTACTTTGAAAACAGTAAGTTTGATTTCAGTTGGAACATCTTTACGGCTAGTGAACCATTCAGCGTCAGCCCAAGATTGCATAACTGCTTGTGCATTCGCATTACCTGCTTTTGCTTTGTCTGCAACGTCATGGAACGCATCAAATACAAGAAGAGTTTTCTTCAATGCTTCGGCCGCTAATTCAGCAAGTGCAGCATCATCAAGAAGAGTAACTAAAGGAGCAACGTTATAACCACCAAGCATAGTACCAAGTAAGTAAACCGCACGTTCTTTAGAAACTAATGGAGAGGTCGCTTCGCCTTTAGCCAAAGCAGCTAAGAAAGCAGCTTTAACGTATGCAGCTTGGTCAACACCCGCTGGAACACGGTTTTCTAGTAAATCAACTAAAAATGCTTCTTCGCCAGCTGGTGGGTTTTTTAATAATTCAACTAATGCAGCTGTTTGAGCATCATCAAGTGGCTTCGGTGGGACTCCGAGTGCGGCACGTTCTGCAACGTGTTGGCGGTAAGCTTCTAGCACGGTGTTATTCCTCTTTTTTAAAAAATTATTTACGCATTCCTGCTTTAAATAAAGCTACGCAAATAATATGGACTGCTTGATTTTACTAAAATTCCAGTTAAAAGTTAATGCGCTACAAGTGTTTCTTCGTGATGCCCATTATTTTCTAACTAAATGATGCTCATATCAATTGCACATAAAAACAACAATCCAGTCAGATCGTTTGGACTTTTTTCACATTAACTTTGAACTGCCATTCAAAAACAAAAAAGGCAACTTATGTTGCCTTTTTTTACTCCAGATAAATATTCAACCTTAGTGGACAGTGGTTTCTCGTAAATACTCCACCAAGGCAGATTTATCCCCTTCAAATTTGACCTGAACTTCATCCTCATGCAGCATAAGATGCTGTGTGCCAATAAATGAAATTTTTACAGCATAGAGCTTTAGATCTATATCAATTGAGTGTTGTATATAAACTCTATCGCCAAGACTAAGCACACAATGACTCCCCGCGATGATCATACAATGTGTTTCATCTTGTAAAAGTAAATCTGCGTGATTTAAATAGCCAACGACTTCCATCTCTCACCTCATTGGTTTTTATTATTCTGCCTTCATTATTGTTTAAAAATTGATCGTTTTCTATATCTTCAAATCTCATTCATCATATATTTTAAATATGCTTAGGCTATTTTATTGATCATAAATAAACCTATTTTGTTATATGGATAACCTACCCAAGCAAAAAAGCCTTGTATCACTATTACACAAGGCTACATTTTGCATTTAAATTTTCAGGAAGGATTGTATTTTATCCGTTATAGCTCATTTAAAACTGCTTATACTCTGGCAATTTATCGTGTGGTGTGACCAAACATTTCTCTGTAGTTTGTGCCTTAATTTGCTCACGTGCTGCGTCTTTATCTTGTTTAATTTGCTCTTCTGGCAAGGCATAGACTTGTTCAATAATCCCCAAAATGAACTTTTTGGTAAATTCATCATCAATTTTATTCGCGTGTTCTATGGCTTTATCTTTTTCAATAGCACTTTGACGATCAAGCATAATTGAACGTGCAGCATTGCCCATACTGGTACAGTAACCATGCCATTGTTCTTCAGGCGTTAATGGCTTCTTTTCAGAACATCCAGCTAATGCTGCCACAATAGCCAAAAAATAAACTTTTTTCATGCATACTCTCCAATTTTGCGCTCTATGATAGTCAAACTTTTTAAAATGAAGAACTATTACGAGCTGCAAATGTGAAAAAAGCCCTGATTTGGGCTTATTTCACTGAACAAATTAACCACAACTCGCTTGAACCACTTTATTGTCTTTCGGATTAATCGTAACCGTAACACGGTCTTCACGATAATCCATCGTCACAGGTTGATCTGGTTGAACTAAACGTACGATATGTGCACTCGTTTTTTGTTTAATTTGCGCCTCGGTCAAGCCACTCTGCCCAACCAAAGCCGCCGCTTGTTCAGGTACACATTTTGCCTGATTTGCACGGAAAAACTCCCACTCTTCAACAATCTGCCCATTAGGTAAATGACAGTACCCAACCTCACCATTCGCTTCTTTTCTAATTTCTAATTTCCCATTTTGTTCAACACAAAAAGTACTTGCAGGATTTGCCATACCAACGTTTGGTCTTACAGTTTCACTCTTTTGTGCGGTGCTACAACCCGACAAAGCCGCCATAATCAGTCCAAGCATCACGATTTTTTTCATAAAGGATATTTCTTTAAATAAAAGATTAACATAACAAAAATATTGAAAACAAACTGTGCATTTTTTGCTAAATATCCATCAAAAAAGCCCATCAAATGATGAGCTTCTTATGCTTAAAACTTCTTTTATACAACAACTTTAATTCACTGAATAAATATCAAGTTCTTCATTTTTCGTTAAAACTACAGAAGCTAAAATTGGTATACCCAAAATGAAAGGTACAGAGAAGATCCAAAAGATCACGGTATAGTCAGGATTGAAGAAAAATTGAATAGCTATTGCCGCCAAGATTAAAACAGAAAATAAAATCGCTGCAAAACGCAGTACAAATTTGATTGGCATGGTGATTATCGCTCAAAATTAGCAAGTCCAATCACTATACACCTACTTTTCATATGGTTTAATTGGTTTTAGATATCTAGTGTCTGTTATCTATAGGTTTTCTTGATCCAGATGAATCACCTCAAGTACGATGGAAATACTTTTTCGAAGCTCGTTAAAATATAAAGGTCGTAGTGGAAGCTAGATTTTTAAAAAGAATGTATTAAATCTCTGACTACTTCTGAATCAAACTAACATTATTTGTAGTGAGCTTAAACTTATATATTTGAAAGATTCCTGCACCCATTATATGTAATTTACTCCATGAGAAGCGACATTACGACTGATGCTTGTTATGTTTCCCCTCCCCCTCGCTCAGGTATTTTAAACCTGTACTATCAATAAGTAGATGAAAACTGTTATTACTTTTTTGATAGCTAATCGTAATATCATAATGATTTTACCAATTGCCGATTATTATTGTATTCGAATATCACTGATATTCAGAGTTAATCTGTAAATACGAATGAAACTTTAAATACATCCTGTAATGATTCGTATAGTTACATTAAACAGCCCTTAATAGGTTTTATTTCGTCCTTTTCTTTCTTTTGGCTCGACTAACATTAAGTATTGGGATCAAACTAAAAGACATAAATTATTTTTTCAACCAGTTATCACCTAGCACTAGCTTTGTGTTATACATAGCCTTTTTCCCATTTGGGCTTTTTATGAAAACATCTTCTTCTAACGACACCGAATCAACAGTATTGGGTTGGAAATTTATTATTATTGTTGGAATTATCACGACCATCTTTTTTTCTTTTTTATATTTAGCGATGTCAAGCGATCCAGAGTATATGCCTAACCGCGAACCCAAAGTTATCCAACAACCAACAAGCACTGCAGAACATTCAGCCACTGAATCTCAACATCCAACTCATAACGGCGAAGATGCTTCTCAATAAGTAGGACATCAATAGACTTGTTGAGTTTCATTTCAGACTAAATCTACACATTAGACCTCTGTATATTCAATCTGAAATCACTCAACAGTCTGCATATAATCTACATCAACATTTTTAATGCAGACCACCACCCAAATAAAATCTTTAAAAACAATACATTACAACAAAATTCCCATTGCTTAGAAACGCCAGTTATAGAAGAAATCTACAGCACGATCGACTGACTGGCTCGCTTCCAAATACAATTTTTGATTGATTTGATAACGTAATGTTAATTTGTTGACTGGCGTAAACACACCGACACCATAACGAATATACAGATCTGGCGTAAGATACCCCGTTACACTCACTTGAGTATCATCACCTGTACCTTGAGCATCTAGTGCCAAACCGCTTAAACCAAAGGATTGTCCCAATTGATTGGTAAAGGCTCTTGTTCCACCCAAGCCCATACTAATTCCAGCTGCTGCGATGGTGTTATTTACATCAGACTTAAATGTTTCAGTCTGATTAATATTATTCGCACCCTCATTAATACGCCCTGTAATCAATGCATTCATGGCTTCTTGTTCAGTCAAACTACCGTCATTGTAAACTTGAATATTTGGATTGCTTGCTGTACCCGTAACACGTACTCCGACGATGGTTCCTTGTATGATTTTATTGGTATCGACATCCAAGGTTGGATTGGACAAAGGGCCATTAAAACGTGCAATTGCACGATTTAAATCGAGACTTTGTCCGTATGCTTCGATTTTAACCTTCTGACTTACACCTATCGCACCATTCGCTCGCATTGCTGTTTCAACACCACGTTGTGATAAATATAAGCGTCCAACCAATGGAATTCGACTATTAAAGCCTTGGAAGACAACTTGTTTGCCTAAATTAATCATCACATCCGCTTTAATATCCCAAGGACGTGCGGACTTTAAGATTGCCAACTGATCTTGTCCCTCTTGTACGATTCGAACATCAGAAGAAACATCCACTACAGGGGCAGAAGATTCAGGCATCGAGATTAACGCACGCGGAACGTCAACCTCACCTTTTAATACTAATTTTTTCTGGAAAGGCATAACATCCAGACTAAAATCAGGCGTAACAAGTGCAGTGATCAGTGGAGCTTGACGAATTAATAGATTATCGCCTTTTAAATGTAATTGAATACGTGGCTCATTTTTCCAGTCCACATTTCCTGTAAGTAAACCAACCCCCTGACCACTATTAAATGCTCCATTAATAATGGCATGGTCATTACGAATGGAAGAATAAACTTGAACATTGGTTAAATTGACAGGTAGTGAAATCATACTGATCACACCATCTTTTAAACGCATTTCGCCTGTTAAGCGTGGTTCCAAAAGTTCACCACCAATTTTCCCTGCAAAAGAAAGTGTTCCACTTAAAGTACGGATATCTTTTATAAATGGTTTAAAGACTTTTAGCTGCACTTCATTAAACGCAATCTCACCTTGTATAGGCTTATTTGCTTTGAAAGGGTCGATAATTACATTGGTATAACCCGTACCAATTTCAGGTGCTTTTACATCTAAACGAAGCTGTAGTCCTTGCGCAACACTTTTCGCATTCACTGAAATTTCATCATATCTCAATGAAGATGCTGTATCTTGAGGATCCTCAGCAGCAATTCCAATTATGCCTTGACGCGATACCATTCGCGCATCGATTTTAGGTTTACTGCCTTGCGCCCAAGCTGCTTTTGCATAACCATTGGCCTTTCCTGTAATTGCTAAACCTTCTGGCATAAATGCAGCGAAGTCGTTTAAGTCAAGGTTTTTGGTCACAAAAGAGATATTGCCTTTGGCCTTACTGATTCGGATGGGTTGATCGAAACATAATTCACTTTGCTGACTTGCCCAACAATGTGCTCCAACAAATAATTCTGTCGTATTTTGATTGAACACCACCGAAGCATTCTGACGTTGTACTAAACGAACGCGGACTGAGTCAAAATCACCTTTTTGAATCTGACCTAACCATGAGTTATTACCATTAAACCCACCTGCAAGCTGTACATAAAAATTACTAAATCGGTTGTTACCTTGAACCTTTAATACATGTGCTTTTCTTGTACCAGCAAGTGAAACCACACCTTGTTGTATTTCTCTATTGCCACTTCGTAAATTTGTCATTTCAGCTTTAAGCAATGTTGGTGTAATTTCAGAAGTTGGTAACTGACCTTGTACGCGTAATTTTTGCATACTGAGAATATTACCTACTCTAAAATTATCAACTGCAAGATTTGCCGTTGCCTGTAACCGCGGTTGTGACTGTATATTAAGATAGCCGTAAGCTCTACCTCTTAAGCCACCATACAGTTCGTATAATGCAGGTGCATTAATTTTAAGTCTTAAATTTTGTGCATTGCCTGTCGCTTGAATTTGGTTGTTTGCATAAGACATATATAAATTATTGGCTTCAAATTGCTGTGGTAAAAAGCCTTTTTGGGTGTTATTTAAAACCAAAGCCAAATTACCTGTACCACGCACAGCTTTATTATTAATATAGCCTGCTACATTTAATTTCTGAATGTTTATACGTTTAAGTGCATCAGACCAAAAACCTTCCGTTTGCACAATACCAGATATTTCACCACGAACCGTGGAGACAAAATACTGTGGTTTAAAACGAACCAGAGACGCATTAATATTCCAGCCAATGCCCTTACTTAAATCGACTTTACCTTGTGCAAGAATTTCACCTGCCGCGCCATCATGTTGAAATTGATCAATTTTTAGAAGTAGTGGTGTGCCAGAAACTTTGACTTTTAACAACCCACTACTTTCTTTAATCTTGCTCGATTTTAAGGCACCATCGTAATTTACAGCGAAGCTTTTGAAGCCACCACCGGCTTTAACATCATGGAAAAGAACCGCTACGGTACTTTTACCAGTGAGCTGCACTGTTTCTTGTTGAGCCTGTTGTGGTAAATGCCCAACCAGATTAATTGCTTTAAGCTCAATAATATGTTGATTCGGTTTTGCATATCCACTCGCCTGTATTTGACCATTGACTAAATCGACTGGTGCAGCGGCAACAACAGTTTGTGGGTTGAAATCTTGAGCCTTAAGCTTAGCATCCCATTTCAATTGGGTTTTATCTGTAGGCAAAATTACATTGGCTTGCCCACTCAAACTCCCTTTATTGGCAACATAACTGAAACTTGGCACTTTCAATATATTTTTCTTAATATCGAGTTGCGCTTTATATTGACCCGCTGGAAGTAAAGCTGATTCATGCTGACCAATCGCCGAAGAAACCACTAGATTTTGCTGACCTTCGACTAAGCGAATTTGAACATCACCTGAATCACTTTTTAACCACCCAATATAAGGCATCGCACGATCAATATTTTTCCATGCAACATCAAGCAACATGGGTTGAGGCTGTTTCGGTTTCGCTTCATTCTGATTTAATTTTAAATTCCAAGTTTCATATTGATCAAAATCAACCAAACCTGTCAGATGTAACCCTTTTTCTAAGCGACCAGTCGACGCAATTTTGGCATCAAGGCTTGGTGGTAAGAAATCTTTAACTACTTGAGGAATTAACTTATCTTTAGGGTTAATTTTACTTAAACGTCCCTGTACATCCCAATGTACATGCCTTTCCCAACTGACTAGACCTTTGGCATTAACTGTGCCATTCATCACTTGACCATTAAACTGGTCAATATTCAGTTGATGCGCCAAGTCAGTATGCATGACCGCAGTATATTTGCCTTTTGGAAGATTCTGTCCTGTTAAATCAGTCGATAATCCAAGATTGAGACGTTGTATATCCCCTTGATAACGAAGAACACCTGCTTGAGTAAATAATTTTTGATCGGTCAGTAATGGCCAGTGATAATTTTCGAACTTTAATTGTCCAAACATTGGGACATGACTACGAACGGGATGCACGACCCCCCAACCTGAAAGTAAATCAGGTGTATTCGTCGCAAATCCAGCTGTAATCGTATCCAAACTTCCTTTCGCTACAACCTGAATATCGTGAACATTTAAACTATGATTTAATGCTGGAATATTCACGATTGCCTTGGCATGTAATGGATATTTACCCTGAAAATCCATGTTCCCAGTCGCATTTTTAATGGCTAGATAGCCCATATCTGCCCTAGAGTCTTCAAACTCTAATTTAGTGTTGGACCAAAGCGCTTCATTTAACTCAATATCTTTAAAATTCACAGAGGCCGCATGTGTTTTAATCAATAAATGATCGACATCGACATGATCTAAACGGAGGGTAAATGGCAATCGAATTTCTTTAAACTGAAAAGGCTCATTACTCGGTGGTGTTTTGGTGATGACCTGTAAATTACGGACATCAGCATTATATAGATGAACTTCTTTATGTACTAAAGCTCTCCACCCTAAAGTCACTTCTGCACGATCAATCTTTACATCAACCGCAGATAAGGTCACCAAAATATTTTTTAAAATAATACCTTTTAAAAGATTACCACCTTCATATTCATAATGAATAATATGTTGACGTTCCAACACACGATTCAGAAGAAACTTACTTCCTTTGTCGGTCGAAAACATGATAGCGAAAGCAGATACAAGCAAAATCACCAAAAGAAGCAGCGTTAAAAGCACACTCCTCATAACACGACGCTTTTTAGGCAATGGTGATTCGGGTAATTCTTGTTTTTGCTGTTCTACTTCAGCCATAACCTTCTCAAGTACAAAATTAAGTTTAAATTTTAAAGTGGTGAACCAATAAAGAAATGCACGCGAATTGGATGGTCTTCATCCGAAATCCCCGACGCAACATCTATACGTAAAGCCCCAATCGGAGATGCCCAACGAATACCGACACCAACGCTATATTCTGTATCGTTACTAAAATCTTTATCATAAGCATTACCAAAGTCACTGAATAATGCTGCACGCCATCCGTCTTTAAATTGATAGTTATATTCGAGTGAACCAACTGCTAAAGCTTGCCCCCCAATTTTATAACCATCCACTTCGGGCGTTAAACTCTTATAGTCAAAACCACGAATAGATTGATCTCCACCCGCAAAATACCGAAGATTATAAGGAATTTTATTAAAGTCTTCAGTCACGATATAGCCTAGATCACTACGACCTATAAACTGATGGTCATTATTTTCACCTAATGAATAAATGAATCGCCAGCCTGCATTTAATATCGCCATATTTGCATCAGATAAAAGCGCTTCACTTCCAACTTCTACTTTATAAATTTGTCGAAAGCCCTTGGTTGGATTTACCCGCTTATCTGAATCTACGCGTGAAGCTTCATAACCTACCAACAACGATTGTTGCTCTGTATCCGAACTTGCTAAAAATGCATCAGGAATATCACTTTCATCCACTACACCATTCTGGCTTAAGCGGTCTAATCGATAACGTAAACCAAAGGTATGCTGCCAATTGCCCATAGAACGCTTAATAATACGATCTGCTCCGACAACCGCAGATTCGATAGTTAAACTATTACCTTGCGCAACATCATCTCGTTCTTCACGTTCGTATCCCCCCACCAGACTAATGTAATCATTTAGCGGATGGTTATAAGGAATGTTATAGCGCGTATCAACTGCTTGCCGAACTTTAGATAACTCTAAGTTCGCATCAAATGAGTGGCCTCTACGGTTTACAATAGCACGACGATAGGTTGTTCTTAATCGCGCACCTGTATCAGAACCCCATCCTGCACCAACTTCAGCATTATTTAATCGGTCTGCGTTTAAAGTCACAATAACAGGCACTTTTTTCTCATCGCGTGCTTGTATTTTCAGCCGTTCTTCTTCTTCCACCCGTGACTCTTGAGCTACTCTTTGCTGTTTAATTTCAGGATCCATTTCCTTTTCATTTGTCCCAGCAAATTGATCTTCATCTACAACAGATTGTGTCACTTCCTTTGCAGAGTTTACGTCGTTTTGATCTTGAGCTTGCAGTTTACTACTTGCAATTTTTTCTTGATCGACTAACGCCTGTAAATCTGGCGGAAGTTCTAAAGGCACTTCAACTAAGTCAGGTCGTACTGCATCAACTAAGGTGTAGTTAAAATAACGTGAGTTGGTCAAGTTATTTGCCAAAGTATTCACACGCCATAAAGCATAATCGGCACCATCTTCCCATGGCACCATCATTTTCAAGATGTCCATATCTAGTGGAAATGGCTTAGCAGGATCACTCATGCGGAATTCTGCGCCAGCTAATTGATAACGCTCGCCCGTTTCGAAACGCAAATTAATGTCTGCCAAATTTTGAGGCTGTGCAACTTTCACATCATGCAATCGCCAATAGGCATCAAAGTAACCATTGTTTGAAGCGGCATCTACAATTCGCTTTTTCGTACTTTCATACAACCCGTGATTTAATACGTCGCCAATGTCTAAATCAGGTAACACACTAATGACTTGGAATTGAGGGTTATTTGCACCAACACCACTAAATTCAATATTTTGATTATCAACCAAGACGGGCATATTGGGTTTAATACTGACTTTAACACGGCTTTCGCTGGTCTTCTCAAACTTAAACTCAGCTTGATAAAAGCCTACAGCCTGCGCCGACAAATTCGATAAGCTTTTTAATTGTGGCAAGGCTGCATTAAAATCACCATAGGATTCTTGCGTAAAGCTAGACAGCTTCGCACCCACGTTATTCTTTAAATTTAAAAGTGCCTGTTGATATTCTTTGTCTGGTAAATCTGGATTCGTATTTTGTGCATCAACAATAATGACCTCAGCTTTAATCCGAGGTACTTTGGCTGTCTCTAAATCATTTTTAGAGGGTCTTAGTTTGTAATACCAACGTTTAAAAAAGCTTTTTTCTTCTTCTACGACTGGTTCAGTGACTAAGCCCAACTCTGGCAATGTTTTACCCGACTCATTGGCCTCTACGACAATTTGGCTGTCCGCCTGAATACGATTCATTAATTGATCGACGTTTACAGGCGCTTGATTAATTTCTGTGAGCTCTTGCGGTGTCGGATTACGTATTACTACTTCTTGTGTCTGACCCGCACGATATCTTTCGGCTTCAGTTTTTGCTTCTTTGGCTACATTATAAATTTCATTTGCCATACCCTGATCGACTGGTATTTCAGGCAGCTCCTCCAAATCATCAAAGGTAATTGGCTTAAAGGTATCAATTTGATCGCTATGCTGCACTTGATGTTGCAACATTGCATAACTATCGGGCGCTGAAACTTTATTTTGGTCGTTTTCAACTTTTGTAAGTTGCTCAGCTCGGCTTAAATTCTGCGTCTGTGCTTCTGCTTGAATTTGTGCATTCAGCTCATCTTTAGCCGCCTGCTCAATATGGGATGTGGCTGCATTTTCAGGTTGTACCACACTCATCTCTTGAGCGAAGCCATGTTGGGCAAAAAACATTAAAAAAGCGCTCAAACACAAACTTTTATTGGTATGATTCAACTCCAAGATAGAGTTCATACTTAGGGTTAAAGCCGACTTTTTAAAATTGGTTTTTACAAGCATAGAATACTCTAAACTCATGATGGGTCTAATCAACAGCCCTTCGTATTTGTAATGAAAAGTTTAAAATTTACACTGGCTAAAGAACTCAATTTTATTGATTTTTTCACCGCAGCATAGGATTAAAATATCATACATGATTTTCATGGCTATTTTACCAGATGCTCACATTTCTTAATAAAACTTTATGAAGTTCACATTGTCATGGAAAAAAAAGAACATCTTTTAAGCACTCGTCGTTTTTTACCGATGTTTATGACTCAGTTTTTAGGTGCATTAAACGACAATGTTTATAAACAAGCCTTATTGTTGGTGATTACATACGGATGGATTAACCAACAAAGTGCCAGTGTGAGCACATTAAACAACCTTGCAGCGCTGTTGTTTATTCTGCCGTACTTCATCTTTTCAGCTACAGCAGGTCAAATTGCGGACAAATATGAACGTGCGCGCTTGGTGCGTGGTATTAAAATTCTTGAAATTATCATCATGCTGATTGGTAGTGCCGGATTTTTACTTGGACATTTATGGTTATTGTTACTCGCTCTTTTTCTCATGGGCACGCACTCAACCTTTTTTGGCCCTATTAAATATGCAATCTTGCCTGAAATTTTAAAACCCAATGAGTTAATGTCAGGGAATGCCCTATTCCAATCAGGTACTTCAATGGCGATCTTGATTGGTATGATTTTGGGTGGAGCAGTCATTTCTGCTTCGGATGGTAATTTATTCTGGATTAGCCTGACCATCGTTACGATTGCTATTTTAGGTTACCTCTCTAGTCGTTTTATTCTGAAACAGAATGTCACTACGCCTGATTTAAAGATTGATTGGAACTTTTTCAGAACCAGTTTTCAAACATTAAAGTATGCAAAAAGCATTCCGCTCATTTATTTGGTGCTATTAGGTAACTCTTGGTATTGGTTTTATGGAGCAACCTATTTAACCCAAATCCCACAACTAACGCAGCAAAATTTGCATGCATCTGAAAATGTCGTCAGTCTTCTACTGACTTTTTTCTCTGTAGGAATCGGTATTGGTTCATTGTTATGTCGCAGAATTGGTGGCACAGAAGTTAATTTAAAAATGGTTCCGATGGGCGCAATTGGTTTAACTGTATTTGCTTTATATTTGGCTGCCAGTCTCGCTTTTGTTCCAGTTCGAACTGGTGAACTTCTACATCTTGCTGATATATTCCAACAAGGTTGGAGTTATTACCACGTGATGTTAGCGGTTACTCTGCTTGGAATTAGCGGAGGTTTTTACATTGTGCCACTGTATGCCATGATGCAAGCCTATTCACCTCGCTCACACCGTGCACGTGTTGTTGCTGCAAATAACATATTAAATGCTGTGTTTATGGTTAGCTCAGCTATTTTTTCCATTATCATTTTAAGTATTTTAAAAATTGATATTAAAATACTGTTCTGCATTACCGCTGTACTGAGTGCAATATTTAGCATTTGGCTATTGGTTCGTTTAAAACCACTACTCAACACAGCTCAAGTCTCTTTAGAGGATTAACCCTATGCGTCACTATACGGGCATTGATAAGCTCATTAACTCTTTTGACCAAGCACTTCGTAGTCTCGTTCCAGGGACGACAGCAGCTCAGCGAGAAAATCCCGCTGTTCCTGAAGAAACGCAATTGGCTGTAAGTGAAGCACGTCATGTGGCAGGACTTATGCGTGTCAACCATAGTGGTGAAGTCTGTGCTCAAGCGTTATATCATGGGCAAGCTCTCACAGCTAAACTGCCGAATGTCCGCCGTGAAATGGAAAAGGCGGCTCTTGAAGAGCAAGATCATTTAGCATGGTGTGAAGACCGCTTAAAAGAACTCGATAGCCACACCAGTTTACTCAATCCAATCTGGTATAGCTTGTCTTTTGGGATGGGCGCACTGGCTGGTATTGCTGGTGACAAATACAGTCTAGGTTTTGTGGCTGAAACTGAACGCCAAGTGAGCCTGCACTTACAACATCATATCAGTCAACTTCCTGCTCAAGATAACCGTTCTCGTAAAATTCTAGAACAAATGAATGAAGATGAGCTGCATCATCGTGATACAGCGCTCAATGCTGGTGGTGTGGATTTGCCTATGCCTGTTCGCATGACGATGACCGCCATTTCAAAACTTATGACTAAAACCAGTTATTTTATTTAACCGACTCAATATATTTTGCAGTAAAAAAGCAGTGCCAAATGACACTGCTTTTTACATTTTCAAATTTGGTTATTGAATCAAAACCCTGTTTCCAGTCTGTTGTAAATTACCTGTATATTTGGGTTCAAGTGACGGGTTACTTGGATAACTTCGACCATTAAATTTTAGAATGACTTGTCCTGAACCACGTGAATAAACTGACAAATCTGACCAACCTTGTGTCTTGCTATTTAAAACCACAATAGGTACATCAGTTACGGTCATTTTACTGTGGGGTTGAAATTTCTCACGACTCATGCCCTGAAAAACCAATACTGTACATCCGCCTGAACCACACCAGTTTGCACCTTTCAACATCACAACCGCATCTTGAATACCATCTTGATTCAAATCATAGAATGCGTACTGATATAAAGGCTGCTCCTGAAGAGACAAATAGACAGCTTGTTTGAGCGCATGCAGCATCGTTTCGTCACCAGCCAAATTTGTTGTAGAAATCGGTGGTGATGGTGTTTCTGTATTTTCAATGGGAGCAGTTGAACTACATCCCACAACTAGACCACTCAGCAGTGTACATAGAAAAAGATGAATTTTCATAACAGCGAATCTCTTATAGCTGTTTCAATGTTCATTTTTAAATAGTCAATGAAACAGCCTCGTTTTTATATGTTAACAACCTCAAGGCATTTCACTGTAGGAAAATGATGCTTTGAGTCTGCAAAACTTGGATGTGACCACACATCCGCCATCGGAATTTTCACATCGAGTGCTAAAGGCATTTTTTTAGGATTAAATTGCATCAGCCCTAACGACATTCCCCATGCAATGAGATCAACATCCAATGATATTTGATGAGATGGACGAACACGACCTGTATCAGCTTCCCATTGCTTTAATTGTGCAATAATTTGCTCAAGGTTTAATTTTGAATGTAATAGGCAAGCTGCATTCCAATAATCGGCCCCCACAGCATCACGGCATGGAATCACATAAATTTTGGAAAACTCAACCGTACCAAGCTCACATATCTGATGATAGGCATAACGAAAATTTTGCTGGGGATTTAGATTACTCGCCAGTGCTAAGGCGTAAATCGTTTCGGTGGCGTTCAATACGAATTCCTACAGAATTAGCTTCTGCAATAATGGCAGGCTTACGAATCGTAATTTTAATCGATTCTATCGCAGGATAGGTAGAAAAAAGCGCATTAAGTACCAATTTTGCAGCATGTTCAATTAATTTAGGCTGAGCCTTTTGAATGACTTCGGCGGAAATGCTACAAATTTCAGCATAATTTAATGTGTCTTCAAGTTCATCCGAACTGGCTGCTACCTCTAAATTGGTATGAATCATCAAATCTAACATTAAAGGTTGAACGATCTGTCGCTCCCAACTGAAGCAACCCACCACAGTATTCACCTTTAAGCCTTCAATGACTATCGCATCCATAATATGATCCTTAAATTTCAAACTATTCATGGCTTAGGCACATTGCATTTTAACCATGAATAGCAGAGTAGAAATTGAATATTAATTTTTCAACATCAAACTTGGATCAATAGTTTGCACCATTTGCAAACGCTGGTCTGCATAAATATCGGTATAAGGTGCTAGGACGCGCATAAATCGATCGAAATACAGCATTTGTTTGAACAATAAGGCAAAATCACGCGGGAAGCGAATACCATGACGCTCACCAACAGCAACCATGTCCATCATAATGTCATTTAAGTCCGCAGGATTTGAACTCAAAATTTCTTGTGGGTCTGCCAATAACACACCACTAAACAAGCGCTCTAAATCTGCAGCTAAAACCTGAGTATCAATAGCGACATCTGTCATACCCATTCCAAGCATACTTTCAGCCATCAGCGTATAGTTTGTTCTTTGTAGTGCATCCATAAATGCCATACAGGCTGTCCAAACCTCAGGTTTTAATTGCCCCACAATACCAAAATCAATAAAACCAATACGTCCATCTTCAAGCAGCATTAAATTACCTGCATGCAAATCTGCATGGAAGCTATTACACATCATGAGACTACCAAACCAAGTGTTCATTGCTGTAATAAGCACTTGCGATGGATCTTTAGAGTATTTTTTTACCACTTCAAAATCAGTCAAAGGGACGCCGAATAAACGTTGCATCGTCAAGACACGGCGGGTTGAAAACTGATGATAAACCTTTGGTGCAGTTGCCGCTTTGTTATTGGTCGCATTTAGATAATTGACGAAATCATCAATATTTTGCGCTTCTTCAATAAAGTCAACTTCGCGTACCATCCGCGTTTTAATTTCATCAACAATGTCTGCTAACGAAGCAAATTTAACTTTGGGTACAGCCTTTTCTAAAATTTTGGTCGCCCAATGCAATACATTCAAGTCGGTATATAGAATCGTTTCTACACCTGGTTTTTGAATCTTGAGTACAACATCTTCCCCTGTGACCAACTTTGCGGCATGTACTTGTGCAATTGATGCTGAAGCTAGTGGCTTTTCCTCAATTGAAGCAAAGATTTCATCTAAATTACGACCAGCAAACTCAGAAGCCAAAACCTGTTGAACATAACTAAACGGTAAGGACGGTGTCTGATCTAGACAGCCTTGAAATTCCTCGACAAATTCACGTGGAAATAACGAAGGGGTACTTGCAATAAATTGACCTAATTTAATATAAGTCGAACCTAAATCTTCAAAGGTTTCACGCATTAGCTTGGCATTACTGGGCTTCTCAGTGGCGTATTTAAAGCCCGCCTTTGCCGCAACAACTGCGGTTTCCCCCATACGGGCAACGGAACGCAGTCCATCTAGCCAGATATTATTTTTCATCATATTTAAATTTGGTTAAAAATGCATAGCACAGAGTTTAGCAAAAAATTACCGCTTTAAGGATGATCTTGCCTGACAGTCTGGACAATTTTGATCTTTCTCAAATGCCAAAATTCGCTGTTTCATACTTAAACCATCCCAGAGCAACAGTTTTTGCAGTAATGGCATACGGTTTAGCCCTAAATACAATAAAGCATGATGCGCTTGTAAACTGGCCATCACATTCGGTGTAGTCGAAAGTACGCCCGAATCTGCACAGCGTAGACTTTCATTGTCATGCTGCTCTTTAGGGAACAGACAGTTGTAACAAGCCGAATCCCCCTCCACCATGAATAATTGCCCTTGAAAACCAATGGCTGATGCACTAATCAAGGCAACATTCTGCTGTTTACAAATTTGGTTAACCAAATAACGCGTGGTGAAATTATCACAACCATCGAGCACTAAATCTTGTTTGCTGACCAATGATACGGCATTGGTTTCATCGAGTTTGGCAACATGATGTTCCACCCGAATATGCGGATTAATTTGAGCTAAACGTTTCGCCAAAATCTCAGCTTTATAAAAACCAATATCCAATTGAGTAAATGCAATTTGCCGCTGCAAATTACTCATTTCAATATGGTCTGCATCAATTAGGGTAATTTTACCGACCCCTGCACGTGCCAATAACTCTGCAACCGTACAGCCAATTCCACCACACCCTACAATCAGAACATTGGCTAATTTTAGTTTTTCTTGCGCCTCTAAATCCCAACCGTCCAACAAGATCTGTCGGCTATATAAATGCATTTCTTCGTCTGTTAATTCCAGATCATTCTCAGATACCAAGTTCACTGTTCTTCCGTTGAGAGTTTTATATAACTACTGGGCGATTATAAGGGATAACTTGGCTTTGGCGACTAAGTATTATCACACTGAATATGTGATTTCTTCCGTCCACTAAGCACCATTGAGTTAGAATATGAACAGTTACATAATTTAACTTCAGACGAATTTATATATTTCAGGTATGCTGGAATAAAACGTATAAATGTATAAAAGTCGCACTTTATGAAATTGTATTATTCTGCCTTTTTCGCATGTACTTTGGCCGCCGCATCTGTCTATATTTATGCAGCGCAACAAGACTCGACTTCATTTAATGTCAGCATTACCATTAAAGAGATGTGTAATGTCACAACAGGAAATGGAACAGACTTAGATTTTGGTACAGTCAGTCGTGCATCGAATCCCAATAAGAAAAGTACTCACCTTGCTGTAACTTGTACACAAGGTACGCCTTATAATATCGCTCTACAAAGTCAACGAAAAATGACCTCAACAGAGGTAAATAACATGAGCATTCCTTACAACCTTTATCAAGATGCCAATCGTACAACCCTTTGGGGAGCTGAAACTCAAAATGCTTATCGCAACACTGGCACTGGTCGTACCCAGACCGTACCAGTATGGGGCACAATAAATCAATCCGATACAGATGTACCCGCTGGGGTTTACAGTGACAAAGTCACTGCTGTCATTACCTATTAATAGGTTAAGGTTACTGTAATGGTGTCCTGATATTCACCCGGTGGAACACTCGATGTACTTTGTGGGACTTTTCCATATATCTGAATGGTTTGTGCTCCATTCGTTCCCACACCCTGTGAAGTATTTGTACTACTCCAAGGCTGCTTATAAGTCACGTCTTGATAGAGTTCATAGGCAATGTAATCTGCACCATTTCGCATACGGCGAGTTTTACCATCATAATTTAAACCTTGGTCCAAGCCTACTTTCCATGTTGTATTGAGTGGGCAAGACAGATTTACTGTTGTACTACTCGTAATACCTTTAGATAAATCATCAATATGACCAAAATTTAAATCTGAGGCTGTCATTAGGTTACAACTATTTTCATAGTTAGCAGTTACACTTAGGCTATTTGAGGTTTTATTCGAGGATTGTTTTGCCATCACATCTTCTGTAGTTGGCTGTTTCTCTTCGCTGAAGCCATACAATAACGTGACCGAAATATCATTATTATTCCTAAAACTACCAGCAGCCACATTTTGACCCGAATATACCCGTCCATATAAAGGCAAATCAAAGACTTTGCTGTTTTGATTGACCGATATGGTTTTATAAATGCACTGTAATGTTGATAAATCAGCTTTAGTATCAATACGCTTTGTTAAAGCAGCATCATAAAACAGGTCATAAGATAAGTAACTCTGTGGCCAAGTGGAATAATTAACCATCAAGCGTCTGTTATTGAGTAAACCCAATCCACCTGCTGTTGCATATGGGCACAATGCAACATTCACCGTTTGTTTATGTCCATATTGATTACATGTGACTTGCCAGTTGGTGTAATTACTTTTGCCTTTACTCGAAACGGAACCAAAATTTAAGGCAGGACCTGACAACCAGCAGCTTCCTGAAGCAGCTTGCGCTGAAGGGCTCAACAATGTCGCACCAACAATAATTATGACAGCAAATAGACCATATAAACCAAATGCACGAATTGTTGCTTTTTGAAAGAAAAGACTTAGCGACATTGTACGTTCCCCATATCCAGAAAGCCGTATTGTTGACTAAAATCTGGTAAAACCACCTTACAAACCTCTCCATCTTGTTCAACATAGAGTTGTTGAGATGAAGGGTTCTCAAGATAAATCATCCCGTCATGCCCCACAATCGTGTGTTCTGTTGATGCCAAATCTGGCAAAGTATCTTGTACCCAAACACGACTGCCCATTTTTAATGCTACACCGTGCAAATCAGTTGCACTCAATTGAACAGCACGCATTTTGTAAATTGGAAATTGAATCACCACACCGCTAGCGTTATATGGCACTGCATCTATACGCGTAGTTTCAATTTTATATTCCAATGGTAAATCTAAAGTATCAATCGAAATATCATTATGCTGATACGGATTTAAAGTATCGATGAGCATTAAACCCTTTCGATTGGTTTTACCTACCACTCGATTTTCTAAACGAACTGGAATATCCGAAACACCGTCGGTTGAAACCACAGCAAAAGAGTTAAGCGATTGCCGCATTGGGAACACTGACTTTTCCATCATCACTAAACTGCCTCGAGCAGAACCGACCACCGTGGTATAGTCTTCGGTATTAATCTTAGCGCTTTGTAAACCGACATCCCATTCACCCCTCTGTGTTTCACGCTGAATCTGCCCTTGTAGGCTATAGTTATTATTATCACTAAATTCAAGGTTCGACTGCCAACCCCAATCATCTTCATGCTGTATTGCTGTTTTACGAATATTGGCAGAAAACTTATTCTGATCTGTGTCCTGTTGCGCATTTAAAGTGGCATTGGTTTGACGATCTAGCGGTATATTTAAAGAGATAAAGAAGGTATTTTCTTGTTCATTTAAATTTCGAGTCATATTTAAAGTTAAATATTTCTTTGAAGGAAAGTAGTAAGACCAGTTAAAAACCAAATATTCATTTTCAGAATTCTGATTTTTTTGTGCTACATAGCTCCCACCAAATTGACCATAATCTGTATTTACACCCAAAAAAGCGTGATCTGACTGTTTAACATAACCATAACCTAGAGCGCTTGCTAAATCACCGAAATCTCCATCGCTTTGTTGATGCTGCAGGGAAAAATTGACATAAGGATTATTCCATTCATAACCTATAGCATATGATTGCCCCAGTTTTTGGTTTAATTCACTAGAGCTATAAGCCCCATTGATTAAACCCCAACTATTTGGCAAACGATGCAAAATACCTACTCCCACCAAAGTAACATCACTTGAATATTCGGCATGACTCTCAATAGTCGTATTATTGCTTAAACCATGTCGCAATGTTGCATTGACAACAGGTTCATCCCCATAACTAAATGATTTAACTGCATAATCAAGTTTATTAACCCCTAAATTAACCTCCCAATCAGATAAGCCTTTTTGCAACAATTGCGAAGTTCCAAACAATGAGAAATTCACGACGCGCTGCTGACCATTCAAATCAGTAATCAAAAGCTGCGCATTGCCTGCCCCAGTTATAGAGGGTGATGCTTGTATATCAAATTGCCCAGGAAGTACCTCACTGGTGCTTTGTTGTATACCATTAATTAATAAATCAACAGTCGAAGGTACAAGCACCGAGCCCTTAAAGGATTCCAGTGGTGATGTGACTTGATAAGGTTGTAAATTAAAATTTTTAGCTATTTTTATTCCCGAAATACGCGTTGAACGTGTCCACTCTAAAGCACGGGATTGGCTATCACCTACTGTCAAAGTAATTACTTGATCAGCAAAATCTTTTTGCCAATAGATATCTAGAATTTGGCTTGAAAGTTCATTGGTCGTTTTAGTTTTTGTATAAGCATGATTGGCAGAAATACTGAATATATTGCCAGTTCCCACACCAAATAACCGCAATTCATTCCATCCACTTAAAGACCAGACATCTTCAGTGGCTTGAGAATAAAGATCATAATTAAACAATAGACCTGGCTTAATCTGTGTAGGATTGACTTTGGCAGGGGGAATTTGCTCGTAACCTGAGGTCGTATTTGCCTGCAAAACTTCCATAGGTACGGTTAAGTCAATATGCTGCTCTGCTGAATTATAGTGATAACTGAGCCCTTTAATTTGGGATAAAGCAACAAAACCTGTGTGACCCAAAGCATCCGCAGCGTGAATGCTTAACTGTAATTCTTGTAGTGTTTCTCGAGAAATTAACAAATCTTGTGATGTCTGAATAAAATGTCCATAGACTGAACTAGATGCTTGATTCAATACCACACTTAAATAGAGTTCTTGTTGATCAACAACATCGGAACTAGGCTGAGGCATCTCATTTGCCAGAGTGGCTTGTACATATAATGAAGAAGTACATAACAGTGCTCGACATAGAGCACGACGGTAAACAAATTTGTTCATCACCAATTATGGAATGGGTAATGTCTGAGCTAAACCATCTGTATTTATTCGTGCTTCAAACTTACCTTTGGGCTGCATTTGTGTATGAAATGGAATATTCCACTGCATGGTTTGACCATTCAGAACATATCCTACCAAACCCTGAATTAACGGAATTTTTTCACCATTTGGGTTGATATAATTTAATTCACTTAAGCGAATATGGCTTTTACCATTATTCTGAACACTAAGCTTTTGATTATTATAATTAAAGATCACTTGATTAAGTGAGGTTAAGCCACTTTTCGATGGTGTAATTTCTGTCGATTGAACAAATACAGGAATAGAATATTGCAATAAAAGTTGCAATCCAGTTTGTTGATGATCATGACTCGAGTTCGGAAGTTCATCAATCAATAATCGATAAGTCTGCTCTTTCGCTGTATTCTGCACATTCATGCTTAATACACGAATCAATTGACGATCACCTGCTTTTATTTCAGTAATTGAAGGGCTGGCGACCAAATCTCTTGAAGCATTTAGCTGGTCTGTTCCTGCTTCTTGTGTCCAACTGAGCACTCGTGTTTGTGCACGAATCGGTTGATCGCTGGTATTGGTTAACCAAATCTCTTTGGCTTTTTCACCTGTGGAAAATGTCACTGAAATAGGTGAAACCTGCAAACTCGCAGCAGAAAGATTGAATGAACAAAGTGAAACAATCGCAGCACAAATACTTGGAATAAATTTGTTCATATATTGCATCACTCTGTTTATTGCACTTCAACTTAGTAAGTTACAGTCGCAACCACTGTATCTACATAGTTACCCGCTTCAACGTTCGTATCGCCTGCCAATTTAGCATAGACAGGAATGGTTTGGTCTTTACCACTACCAGTTTTAGAAAGTAAGTTTGTTGTGTCCCATTCTGTTGTACGTGCTGCATCTTGATATAGCTTATACGGCACTTTACTTGCTGAAGTACCGTTAGTATTACTCATAGCACCCGTACCTGCTAAAGCAATTTTATAAGGTGTATTTAATGTACACGTCAGATTTAATTGACCTTTTGCTGTGCTGCCAATCTTTGTTGATCGATCTACAGCATTAAATTCAACATCATCTTTAGAAGTAAATTTACAAGATTCATTCACAGTAATCTTGACTTGAAACTGAGTTGTATCAGTCCCTGCGGCATGTGCAGCAATAGAAGAAAATGCAAAAGTAGCAATAACTGAAGAAAGAATGATTTTTTTCATAAACAACCCCAAAAAAGTGACTTATGACACAGTTATACAAGAATGCTTGGCATTATATCGCTCATTTATTGTCTGTAAAGGCTTTTTACAAATTTTAACCACATGAAAAATATCTTTTAAATTCCAAAAAAAGTCATTGATATAAAAAAACGCCCCGAAGGGCGCAAGAGCAAAATTAACTTAGTTTAAAAAGTATTAACATGCGCGTTGTATTTGCTGCAACGCAATCTCTTGTTGTTTTAAAAGATTACGTTGGATTTTACCGCTCGATGTTTTAGGTAGGTTTTCTACAAATTCAATTTCTTTTGGATAAGCGTGTTTCGATAAGCGAGATCGAACATATTGCTGTAGTTTTTGATTCAGATGTTCATTTGCCTGATATTGTGGTTTCAAGACAACAAAGGCTTTCACAATTTCGGTACGCTCTGGATCTGGTTTGCCAATCACAGCAGACTCTAGAACTTCCTCACACTCTAATAATGTACTTTCCACATCAAAAGGCCCCACACGATAGCCTGACGTTGTAATTACATCATCATCACGACCAATAAAATCTATACCACCAAACTCATTCAGTTGAACCATATCACCCGTCAAATAATAGTTCCCAACAAAGGATTTACGATTCTGCCCATCATAGCCCTTAAACCAGAATAAATCGGATTCAGAACAGTCGATTGCTAAAATCCCCACCTCTCCCTGTTTTACTTCCTGATGCTGTGCATTCAGGACTGCGAAGCGATGCCCAGGGATGGCAAAGCCCGCAGAACCCACTTTTTTCGGATGTGCTAATGCATGATGATTCGCAATGACCATTCCAAGTTCTGTTTGGCCATATTGATCATAAATGTTGACGTCTAAGTCATGATTAAACCAATGAATCACTTCTGGCGTCAGTGGTTCACCTGCACTACTCACCACACGTAAATGTTGTTTAATTGATGCATTAAATTTCTCTTTGAATCCAAAGAACATTCGAAAAGCGGTCGGTGAACCCGTCAAATTAGAAACTTTATGTTTTTGAATCACTTCAATAGCTTGATCTACATTAAATGCGCGCTCATCCATAATAATGCTATGACCTAAACTGAGCGGACCTGTAATGCCATAATACAAACCATAAGCCCAACCTGGATCTGCCAGATTCCAAAAAGAATCTTCTTCACGCAAATCTACAGCATGAGTCATATATCCTTTAAAGGCTAAAATTGCACGTAATGGTACTGGAACCGATTTCGCCAAACCTGTCGTACCGGAAGTAAACATCATCAAAAAATCATCATCAAAATGCCGCATTACCGCAGGACACTCTGCATCTTTCGCATTAAGTTCTTGCCAGAAATCTGGATCGGTTTTAAGGCTGTGTTTATCACGATGTACAGTCAAAATTTGAGCAATATGGATATGATTCAGCTTAGACCGTTGTTCAGAATTGGTGACTATTAATTTTGTTTTAGCAACCTCAATACGATGCTCAATTGCCTTAGACTCAAATGCAGTAAATAAAGGCTGATAAATTGCACCAATACGCCAAGTCGCTAACACAGTAATCAGTAGCTCAGGGGTTCGTGGCAAAAGCCCTGCAATACAATCACCTGCCTGAATTCCAGATTGCAGGAAATAGTTTGCCAATTTACCTGAAGCTTCATTTAACTGTTCAAAGCTCCAACGCTCCGATTCACCCTGTTTACCTTCCCAGATTAAAGCCGTTTTATGTTGTCCCAAATAACGTGCACAACATTCAACATAAGCATTTAGGGCTTGCGGAGTTCCAACTAAATGATCTTGAATTACTTTTTCAAGACTAAATTCTTGATGGGCTTCTACTAACGTCTTCATGACTTGAACCTCTTCCTGATACAAAGCATCTCGCCTTGTTGCTTAGCTTTTATTGTTTTCCACAATCTGTTCTAAAATTGGGTGATCTGTACTTAGCTAATCATGCCTTGAGGGATGCATCAATTTCCAAATCCATCAATCTGATTGCTGTTTTATGCACATTGAGAACACAACGTCTCAATGTGCGAATCTGTTTTAACCTTGAGTAATCTCTCGGGCAATCAACAGTCTTTGTATATCGGATGCACCTTCATAAATTTGGCTAACACGCACATCTCGATAAATACGTTCCACTGGAAAATCATTTACATAGCCATAGCCGCCATAAATTTGAATCGCGTCGGAACAGACTCTTTCTGCCATAGTAGATGCAAACAATTTGGCCATTGAGGCTTCTTTTAAACAGGGCTGTCCAGCATCTTTTAAACTTGCAGCATGCAAAATCAATTGTCGTGCTGCTTCAATTTGTGTTGCCATGTCTGCTAAACGGAAAGCCACAGCTTGATGCTGTACCAACTCCACTCCAAAAGCCTTACGTTCATTGGCGTATTCAATGGCCGAATCTAAAGCCGCGCGAGCCATACCAACTGACTGCGCCGCAATTCCAATACGCCCCGATTCTAAATTGGATAATGCAATCTTGTAGCCTTGACCTTCTTCACCCAATATATTTTCCACAGGAATTCGGCAATCCTCAAACACAATAGTAGCTGTGTCTGAACAATGCTGCCCCATTTTTTCCTCAATTCGCGACACGATATACCCCGGGGTATCCGTTGGTACAAGGAAGCAAGAAATGCCTTTTTTCCCTGCGTACTTATCCGTCACAGCAAAAACTATTGCTAACTGTGCATGCTTTCCTGTCGTAATAAACTGCTTTGTTCCATTCAAAACCCATGTATCACCATCACGCTCTGCACGACATTGCAATGCCCCAGCATCAGAGCCTGCCTGCGGCTCAGTTAAACAAAAACATCCTAGCCATTCTCCTGTTGCCAATTTTGCTAGATATTTCTGCTTTTGTTGTTCCGTACCATATTTGTAGGTAATGCCACATGGCAATGAGTTTTGAACACTAACAATTGTAGAAATTGCACCATCACCCGCAGCAATTTCTTCAAGAGCCAAGACCAGTGATACATAATCCAGACCTGCTCCACCCCATTCTGGTGGTATGGTCATACCCAACGCACCGAGTTCACCTAACTGCTTTAACTCTTCGGCAGGAAATTGCCCAGTTCTATCACGCTCAGCCGCAGTGGGTTTCAGTTGTGTCTGCGAAAAATCGCGCAGCATCTCCTGAACCATTTTTTGTTCATCATTTAAAATCATGTAAATACTCTTATCAATTTTCTATTCTTTCTTTTGCACATCCAAATTGTGCAAACTTATTATCTATACACGTATTTAGCTTTATTTCGGTGCCATTCGGATTGCACCATCTAGACGAATCACTTCACCATTCAAATACGTATTTTCCACAATGTGCCCAACCAGACTTGCAAATTCTTCAGGTTTGGCTAAACGCGGTGGAAACGGCACCATTTGTCCCAAAGCATCTTGTACATTTTGCGGCATGCCTTTAAGCATCGGGGTTTCCATAATGCCTGGTGCAATTGTCATTACACGTATCGCGTTACGCGCCAGCTCACGTGCAAGCGGTAAAGTCATAGCCACAATTGCACCTTTTGATGCTGAATAAGCTGCTTGACCAATTTGACCATCGTATGCGGCAACCGAGGCTGTATTAATAATCACGCCTCGATCTTCTTCATCATTTTTCAATTCATATTTCGCCATCAATTCCGCAGCAAAACGAATCATGTTAAAGCTACCACTAACATTGACATCTAAAACTTTCTGAAACATTGCCAAGTCATGTAAACCTTCACGTCCCAAAACTTTTGCCGACGGCGCAATTCCAGCACAGTTCACCAAGCCATTCAGTTGACCAAAATCTTGCTCTACATTTAAAAAGAAAGATTTCACAGTTTGTTCATTGGTGACATCTAAAGGATAGAACTTTGCATTTTCCCCTAAATGTTGTTTTAAGGCATAGCCCAGTTCTTGATTCATATCAACAAAAGCAACACGAGCACCGGCATGAACCAGATATTTAACTGTGGCAGCACCTAAACCTGAAGCACCGCCTGTGACTACAAAAACTTTATTTTGAATTTTCATTTCCCTGTCCTATCTTTTTGAAAGTTCATACTCGACTTTAGCTTCAGAGTAAACACAGTCAAGCTTGAGTACAATTTCCAAATATTGCATTATTAATGATGGATTTGGACAGTGGAATGTCCAACGATTTGGATTTTTACATGCGCGAACCACAATTAAATTTCGATAAAGGCAGTATTTCGATGAGTCTGGTACAGGAAGCTGTACTTTCTGCGCATCATCAAGGACTCAATATTCAGGAAATCTTACACAGTGCAGGGATTCCCGCAGAATTAATGCAATCCAATAAAGCCCGTGTATCTATTTCACAATATGCACAACTTTGGATTGAACTGGCTAATCGTATGAACGATGAGTTTTTTGGTATGGATCACCATGCTTTACGGCGTGGCAGTTATCAATTTATTTCTAAAGCTGTTATTCAGAGTGAAACCGTTGAAAAAGCGCTGAAAGATATATTAAAGTTTTTTAATTTAGTGTTGGATGATTTCCAAAGTGAATTAATTCTTGAGCAGCATGTTGCACGCATCATTATTCATGATAAAAAGCAGCCAAAGCGCATGTTTAGTTATGCGACCTACCTGATGTTAATTCATACTTTAATGTGTTGGTTAGCCAGTCAACGTATTCCCCTCAATTCAATCCAACTCAAGTGTGAAAAACCTTTAACAGATGAAGATTACCGTATTCGATTCTGTTCCAATATTGCCTATTCTACTCAGCAAAACGTCGTCGAGTTTGATCGAGACTATTTAAATATTAAAATTAAACAGGATAAAAAATCGTGGTATGAGTTCATTTCACAAACGCCACACAATCTCTTGGTTCGCTTTAAAAATCCACATGCGCTCAGTACCCAAGTACGTAAATATCTACTTCAAGCCCCACCTGCGGAATGGATTGAACTGAATGTACTGGCACAACAACTTAATATGTCAGAGGCAACCGTACGCCGCCGACTGAATAATGAAGGCTGTAATTATCAACAATTAAAAAATGATATTCGTCGTGATACAGCGATAGAACTTTTAACTAAAACCGATAAACCCCTACATGAAATTAGCGATGAACTGAATTTTCATGATCCAAGTGCTTTTCATCGTGCTTTTAAAAAATGGACAGGACTGAGTCCAGGTGCTTATCGTCAATCTAAGGAATAAGCTTGCTCACAGAGAAATGATAAAGCCATAGCTTTTTTTATTACTGCTCAGTCATCTAGATTGAATTGCAAATTGCGCCATATTAGTATATTTTTCACTCAACTCTAAAGCATAATTTTATGCTTATTTTCGGCTGTACCCCTCCTGTTTTATCACCTTAACTTAAAGGTAAATGTTATGTTTAAGATGATTGATGTACTAGATCAAAATCTCGTGCAAAATTTTACTCATTCTCTAAACTCCCCAACAGAATTGGATGAATTATTTAGTCAAAGCCTACTCAATGTTTCAGAAGTTGAGCTACAAAATGTGATAGCCCAATTTTTCTCGCAACATGATGCAATGGCAAAAGCAAAGGCACTCGAACTGAGCGATGAAGCTATTCTGCGCTTGCGAACAGGTGAGAACCTGACTCAAGGCACAACGCTTACTCATACCTCTAAAATTGTCGCGCTCTGCTTGGCAGAAGAAATTGATGCTTTTTCCCAAGTTGAGATTTCCGAAATTTCGGTCGATTATTTAGTTTAGAGTCGTATTTTAGACATTTCGGTCCATTAGAAAAGACGACGTTCATGTCGTCTTTTCTTATAAATGATTTCACTGTCTCTTGCACAGCACAGTTTGTCTATGGAACACTGTCGTTGTGATAGAGATGGTATAGATAGATGATTGTTCGAGATAAAAATAATAGTTTCAAATTACTTTTCGCATGGTCTGGCACCATACTTCCTAAAGTACTCCCTGCACTATTAATCGTCATATTGATTTCAGCGATTCTGGTTTATCTCTCTTCACATCAATACTTCACTATTCCTGCGGTTCCAGCAATTGGCTTTACCATTTTCGGTATCATCCTCTCTATCTTTTTAAGCTTCCGTAATAACGCCTGTTATGATCGTTGGTGGGAAGGACGTAAACTCTGGGGGGCATTAATTGCCAATTCACGCCATATCTCTCGTGATTCGCATGTTCTCAGTACTGAACGTCGCAATATCTTGATGTATCGCGTCATGTTATTTACTCACTTATTACGCGATCGTCTTAGAGCTCAACCTCAATCTTTCGAGTTTTATCACGATAAAGTGGATTTCAATTCAACACAGTTGCAACAACTCAGCAAAAAAATTAATGCTGCGCAATATGTGCTTGAAGCTATTCAAAAAGATTTAGTCCTCGCATTACGTAACGCAGAAATATCGGACATTATTTACAATAGTTTAAATCAGCATATTGTCGATTTAGGCAATATTCAGGCTGGATGCGATCGTATTTTAAGTACTCCTTTACCCTATTCATATTCAGTACTTTTACATCGTACCGTTTATTGTTTCTGCTTTATTTTACCCTTTAGCCTAGAAGCAAGTTTAGGCATTTGGACTCCAATTTTAGTGGGCTTAATTGCTTATTTATTTTTAGGTTTAGATGCACTGAGTGCACAAATTGAAGAACCTTTTGGATTACAAGACAATGATCTGCCATTAAATTCAATTGTGCGTTTAATCGAACGAGAAATGTCAGAATCACTTGAAGTTGAATTACCTCCCGCAATTCAGCCAACTCATCATAATTTAACTTAATCCTTGCACCGCTTCGGACGCTGTAGCTTTCTTTAAAACACCATTCAATCACATTAAAAAAGCACAACCGTTGGGTCGTGCTTTTTTAATTTTACAACGATAAAACGGGATAATTACTAAAGTTGCCCCAAAGTCACACGGTCATTCCCACCGTAATCTTTGACTGTTCTAACTTCTTTAAAACCTGCCACTTTAAAGATATTGCGCACTGCTTCACCTTGATCATAGCCATGCTCAAGTACAATCCAACCTTGTGCTGCTAGCCATTTTTTACCTTGCTGAATAATATGTTCAATATCCGCCAAGCCTTGTTTGTCCGCAACCAAAGCTCGTTCAGGTTCAGAAACTAGATTCAACATATGCTCATCTTTTGCATCTATATAAGGTGGATTAGACACAATCACATCAAAATATTGACGATTCAACGCAGTAAACCAACTGCCTAAAAAGAACTTCACCTGTGTTAAATCATGCTTTTCGGCATTTTGCAGGGCAACTTCTAAAGTCGGTTCATAAATGTCTGTTGCAATGACAGACCAGTTTGGGCGCTCACTTGCCAATGATAATGCGATAGCACCCGTACCTGTTCCTAAATCCACAACACGTGTGTCTTCAGGCAAATCAAGACGTAAAACGGTTTCAACCAGTACTTCAGTATCTGGACGAGGCACCAAAGTATCCTGAGTCACGGTCAGGTCTAATGTCCAAAATGGTTGTGAACCCGTAACATAAGCCAAAGGTTCGCCCGCTGCGATACGCGCCAAACCATTCACATAGTCTTGCTCTTGCTCTGCGGTGAGTTCTTGTGCAGATTTGAGTGATAAATCAAAAGCATCAATTTTTAGAATATGCTCAAGTAACCACGCATTCTCTTGACGCTCATAACTTTCCACTTCTCCACGTAAGGCTAATGCCTGTGCAATATTCATTAGCCACCATTTTGCTGTGCAAGCATCGCCAACTGATCTGCTTGATATTCACGATGCAAACTATCAAGCAATTCGTTTAAATCGCCTTCCATCACAGCATCCAGCTTATATAAAGTTAAGTTGATACGATGGTCAGTCATACGACCTTGCGGATAGTTATAAGTACGGATTCGTTCAGAACGATCACCCGAACCCACCAAATCACGACGCATTTCAGAAGTTGCCGCATCAGCCGCAGCACGTTTTGCATTTTCTAACCGTGAAGCCAATAAAGCCATCGCTTTGGCTTTGTTTTTATGCTGTGAACGTTCTTCCTGACATTCCACCACAGTTCCTGTAGGAATGTGGGTAATACGAACTGCTGAATCGGTTTTGTTGATGTGCTGACCACCAGCACCTGAAGCACGGTAGGTATCAATACGTAAGTCTGACGCATTAATTTCAACCGTTGTATCGACATCAATTTCAGGCAAAATCGCAACAGTGCACGCTGAAGTATGTACACGACCTTGTGACTCTGTCGCAGGGACACGTTGTACACGGTGAGCACCACTTTCAAACTTCAAGCGACCATAAACCCCTTCACCATTCACTAGGCAAATAACTTCTTTATAACCACCGTGTTCGCCTTCATTTTCTGAAAGTACTTCAATACGCCAACCTTTCGATTCAGCATACTTACTGTACATACGGAATAAATCACCAGAGAAAATAGCAGCTTCATCACCGCCCGTTCCTGCACGGATTTCTAAATAGGCAGAATTCGCATCATTTGGATCTTTAGGAATCATCAAGATATTAAGGTCAGCTTCAAGCTGTTCAATAATGGCTTTATTTTCCTTAATTTCTTCTTGAGCCATTTCTTTAAAATCTGGATCAGACAACATGGCATTTGCAGTTTCGATGTCTTCTTCTGCTTGTCTATACTTAGCCCAAACTTCTGTAATTTCACTTAAATCACTATGTTCGCGTGATAATTGACGAAAACGCTTATTATCCGAAATAACCTCAGCATCAGCCAATAGTGCTGTTAACTCTTCATGACGGTCAGAAAGCTGATCTAATCGCAAACGTAACGATTCTTTCATTGTTTAATCTATCTCAATAGCTCAAGCAGTCTAAATTAGGCTGCATAATTTCAAATTTGAGCATAGTTTACCGATTCTGCCCTTTAATTGACATATCTATTATGCTGATAAATAAGCTTCCGAAGCTTTCACTTTGCTCATCTTTGACTTTGTGCTGCCCTTTAAAAAGTTGTTGCTTATTTACCCATGCAATGATTGATCAGCCATAAAATGAACGATTTTAATCAAACTCATACAAAGCACTCACCGAACAGCACAACTTAGTGCCTTGCTCTCCACATTTATGACGATGCGTTTTGTTAGATTTGCCGCATCAAAAAATTTCGTCCGCATTTTTGGACATGGAGAATACGATGAAACTGAATGCCGTTTTATTAAGTACCGCATTGGCTGCCTCTTCAATGTTAGCAATGAATACTCACGCAGATAGTACAACACGTGTTGCAGCAGCAAGTGCACTAGGTAGTGTTGCGGGTACTGCTGTCGGTAAAAGTATGGGTGGCACTACAGGTGCTACAATTGGTGCCGCACTCGGTGGCGCGGGCGGCGCAGCGGTAGCAAGTGATCGCCGTAACCGTACAGAATCTGCTATTGGTGGTGCTTTAGGTGGTGGTACAGGTTATACCGTCGGTAAAAGTATGGGGGGTACTAGCGGTGGTTACATTGGTTCTGCACTAGGTGCTGCGGGTGGTGCTGCTTTAGGAAACAAAATTTCTAAAGATAAAGCTGAAGAAAAGGCCAAGTCTTCACGTAAATGGAAAAAACGTCACCGTCACTACCGTTAATTCCTACAGTTCAAGCATTCAAGCACCATTAGGTGCTTGTTTTATGTTGAATTAAAAAGTTAGATCTGAAATTGAAGTGGTGGTTTCTATCAAACTGTAATTGTGAATTTGTTATGAAGAAGCAATACAAAGTCATGACAAAACCATCATGTACACATACAAAGCACTTCATTTTAATCCGCTCAACTCTTTTAAATTGAACTCAAGCACATAGCACTATGAAAAAATGGAGTTTGTCATGAAACTGAATCATGTAATTTATGCCTCATTAATCGCGACCACCATGATGGGGACCGCTTATGCCGATAATGGTACTCGCGTTGCAGCAACATCTGCCTTAGGTAGTGTCGCAGGCACAGCAATCGGTAAACAACTGGGTGGTACAACAGGTGCAATGATTGGTGCTGCTGTCGGTGGTGCTGGTGGTGCCGCTGCTGCGAGTGATCGCCGAAATAGAACTTCTGCCGCTATTGGTGGTGGTCTTGGTGGTGCTGGGGGTTACACTGTAGGTAAAAATGTTGCAGGGACCAATGGTGGCTATGTTGGCGCAGCTTTAGGTGCCGCTGGTGGTTCAGCGCTAGGACGAAAAGTCTCTGAAGATCGTCGTGATGATGAACGCTATGATAATCGTGGCTATCGCTCAGACCGTAATTATCGCTATAACGATGCACGTTACAATGATCGCTCTTACCGTCATGACAATGGACGCCATTTAGGTCACTACAAGAAAAAACGTTGGGATGATTAATCCAACACAATAAAAGCATCTTCGGATGCTTTTATTTTGCGCTCAAGCAATATATCGAAATTAAACGATATACAAAAACACTCTCATATCGTATTATTTCGATATATAGTTTTCGAGTCTGGATATGCCTACTCTACAAAATACCAAATTTTCAATTCTGGAACTTGCACCAGTCCGTGATGATAAAAGTATTACCTTTTCTCTACATCACGCTCTTGAACTGGCGCAACATGCTGAAAAATTGGGCTTTGAACGCTTCTGGTTAGCTGAACATCACAATATGGATGGTATTGCCAGTTCTGCGACAGCCGTATTACTGGGCTATATTCTTGCCAACACGCTAACACTTAAAGTCGGTTCGGGTGGGATCATGCTCCCTAATCACGCACCACTTGTGGTTGCCGAACAATTTGGGACTTTAGCCACGCTTTATCCTAACCGTATTGAGCTCGGTTTAGGTCGTGCACCTGGTACAGATCAAGTGACTATGCGTGCTTTACGTCGTGGGCGCCAAGAAACTGAGGATCAATTTCCACAAGATGTCGCGGAAATATTACAGTACTTTAAAGCGCCTGAAGAACATCAAAAAATTGTTGCTACCCCAGGTCAATCGACGCATGTCCCTGTTTGGCTTTTAGGCTCCAGCCTTTTTAGCGCTCAATTGGCGGCACGTTTGGGGCTTCCCTACTCGTTTGCTTCACACTTTGCACCAAGAATGCTCGGGCAAGCCATTCAACTTTACCGCGATAATTTCCAACCATCAGAATATTTGGATCAACCTTATGTTTCGATGGGCGTGCCTACAGTCATTGCAGACACAGATGAAGAAGCTCAGTATCTTGCGACCAGTGCCTTCCAACGTGTACTCGCCTTAATGCGTGGACATAGCCTAAAACTTAAGCCCCCTGTAGAAAGCATGCAGAACCTATGGTCACCCGTCGAAAAAATGTCAGTGAATAACTTCTTTGCCTTAGCACAAATTGGTTCGGTTCAAACCGTAAAAGATGGTCTTGAAGATTTACTCAAGACCTATGAGGTAGATGAGTTTATTTTTACCTGTGATATTTACGATACTGAAAAACGCTTAGCAAACTTTAGCCATCTAATCGACATTAAAAATAATATTTGATTCAAATATTTAAATCACAATCAAGCCTAAGAGCATGTTTCTTAGGCTTTTGGAATTTACCATAGCAGCAATCTATCAAAAATGACTGCCGAGTAGCTGAATCAACTTTACGCAGTAGATGAATTAATATTCAATTAAAAAACAAAAAATCTGACAATAAAAAATGATTAAGGAATAATCATGCCACAATTTAGTAAGCTGAATACTTCCAGCCATATTTTTCAACATCAAGCACAAGATTATGAAATATTTAAAGGACAAATACGAACATCAGCTAAACTAAACCTAGATACCTGCATCGGGCTAAGAGTTGCAATTATTGGAATCGATCAAAAAATTGCCACATTACTTGAAAAAATCCGTAATAGATCAAGTTCAGTTCATGTTTTTCAGATACAACCTGCCTTAATCCTTCCACAGTCAGAACAACGATATAGCCGTTATATGCAACATCCATTGCTCATCAAAAATAAGCGCCTCATCAATCCCCGTATCAAAAGCATTTTAGCCCTGCGTTTTTTGGATTCTCAAATTCAGGACAACTGGCTAAAACGACAACTAACCCCGAATATTACGCGTGAAAAGAAAGAATTTCTAAAATCTGATGATTATTATCACGCCCTACAACAAGAGAAATGTCAACTTATTACTTGGCCACTCAAGAAAATTACAGAAAGCTGTATTGAATGTGTGGATGGCTCTATTTATCCTGTCGACTTAATTATTACAACGAATTTGCATCAATAATTGCAGACTATTTCAAATGAAGTTTCATATTTATAATGAAAATAAGTGCAAAAAACACCCAATCTAATTATTTAAATTGGGTATTACTTCATTCAATTTTTATATGAATAGCAGCGTAATTCAATACTATCCAATTCGGCGTTTTAAACCCGTCATTTGTAAGACACGCGTAGAAATTTCCTCAATCGACATTTCCGACACATTCAGATATTTAATTCCTTCTGAGATATAAATACCTTCAATTGCGCGTAATTCCATCTGACATTGACTAAAGCTTGCATAGCGACTATTGGCTTTACGCTCAGAACGAATCGCAACCAAACGCTCAGCATCAATCATGAGCCCAAACAGCTTATGCTTATGCGCTTTCAACACAGAAGGTAAACGGTTGTCATCTAAATCTTCTTCCGTCAGTGGGTAGTTTGCGACACGAATTCCAAATTGTAATGACAAATAAATGCATGTCGGTGTCTTCCCTGAACGAGAAACCCCAATCAAAATTAAGTCAGCTTTGTCGTAATGACGAGTACGAGCGCCATCATCATTATCCAGTGCAAAATGTACCGCATCAATACGCGCTTTATAGGACTCAGAATCCGTCACCGCATGGGTTTGTCCGACTAAAGTTGTAGGTGGTGTACCCAACTCTTCAGACAACTTACTAATCAGCCCTTCAAACACATCTAAATTCACAGCATTGGCCGTATTAATAATATCTCGCGCATAAGGATCAACTAAAGTATCGAACACTAATGGCTGTTGCCCATCGCGTTCAGCTCGTTGATTTATCTCAGAAACTACATTCATAGCAGCTTCTTCAGAGGTAATATAAGGGATAATATGAATGTCAAAATCTACATTTGGAAACTGGGCCAGTAAAGAGTGTCCAAGCGTTTCTGCTGTGATTGCAGTTCCATCTGAAATAAAAAACACACTTCGCTTTATTTGTTTACCTTCTGACATTAAAATTCCCCTCGAATATTTGTCTAAGTGCTATATAATCATTATAGTAAACTGATCTTACATGACTGTCGCTTAGTAAAATTAAAAAGCTAAGTAGATTTGTTTTAAATTCATGCCAAGATAGTGATTAATACTGCAAAAGTGGAGTAACAACTTTGGAAGCGCGCGTAATTGGTCTAGAAAAATTAGGGAAACACGACGTAGAGCTCGTGGGTGGGAAAAACTCATCTCTGGGTGAGATGATTAGCCACCTCGCAAATGCAGGTGTATCAGTACCTGGGGGCTTTGCTACTACTGCTGCTGCGTATCGTGAATTTCTCGAGCAAAGTGGCCTTAACGCTAAAATTAACGCGGAACTTGCAGCATTAAATGTTGATGATGTAATTGCACTTGCAGAAACTGGCGCAAAAATCCGTCAGTGGATTGTCGACACCCCGCTTACAGCAGGACTTGAAAAGGAAGTTCGCGACGCTTTCGCTACCCTTTCAAACGGCAACCCTGATATTGCGGTTGCCGTTCGTTCATCTGCGACAGCAGAAGATTTACCTGATGCATCTTTTGCAGGTCAACAGGAAACTTTCTTGAACATTCGCGGCATTGACAATGTTCTTATCGCGATCAAAGAAGTTTTCGCTTCACTTTATAATGACCGTGCTATTGCTTACCGTGTTCACCAAAACTTCGCGCATGACATTGTTGCATTATCTGCAGGGATCCAACGTATGGTTCGCTCAGAAACTGGTGCAGCAGGTGTAATGTTTACTCTAGATACAGAATCAGGCTTCCGTGATGCTGTATTTATTACTGCTTCTTATGGTTTGGGTGAAATGGTTGTGCAGGGCGCTGTAAACCCTGATGAATTCTATATTTCTAAACCACTTCTCAAAAATGGCAAACATGCTATTTTGCGTCGTAATCTTGGATCTAAGCACCAAAAAATGGTGTATGGCGAAGAAGGTGCTGCTGGCAAATCAGTTGTTGTTGTTGATGTTGAAAAAGCAGAACGTCAACAATTTGCGTTAAATGATCACGAACTTCAAGAACTTGCTAAACAAGCATTGATCATTGAAGAACACTATCAAGCCCCTATGGATATCGAGTGGGCAAAAGATGGTGACGATGGTCTAATCTATATCGTTCAAGCACGTCCAGAAACAGTAAAAAGCCGTGAAAATGTCGGCACTATGGAACGCTACCTACTTAAGCAAAAAGGTACTGTAATTTGCGAAGGTCGCTCAATCGGTCAACGTATTGGTTCTGGTAAAGTACGCATTGTAACGTCTATTAAAGAAATGGATAAAGTCCAAGAAGGCGACGTACTTGTTTCTGACATGACTGACCCAGATTGGGAACCAGTAATGAAACGTGCTGCTGCAATTGTGACCAACCGTGGTGGTCGTACTTGTCACGCAGCAATTATTGCTCGTGAACTGGGTGTACCTGCAATCGTAGGTTGTGGCAATGCAACTGAAGTTTTAACCGACGGACAAGAAGTTACTGTTTCATGTGCTGAAGGTGATACAGGCTTTATTTACGAAGGTTCGTTAGATTTCGAAATTCAACGTAACTCAATTAACTCTATGCCAAAACTTCCGTTCAAAATTATGATGAACGTAGGTAACCCTGACCGTGCATTTGACTTTGCTCAAATTCCTAACGAAGGTATTGGTCTTGCGCGTTTAGAGTTCATTATTAACCGTATGATTGGTGTACACCCTAAAGCCTTGTTAAATATTGACAGCTTACCTCGTGAAACTCGTGCAGCGGTCTTGGCTCGTACTGCGGGTTATGCTTCTCCAATTGAATTCTATGTTGAGAAACTTGTAGAAGGTATTTCGACACTTGCTGCAGCATTTGCTGACAAGCCTGTGATTGTTCGTATGTCTGATTTTAAGTCAAACGAATATGCGAACTTGATTGGCGGTAAGCTTTATGAGCCAGAAGAAGAAAACCCAATGCTTGGTTTCCGTGGTGCAAGCCGTTATGTTTCTGAAAATTTCCGCGATTGTTTCGAATTAGAATGTCGCGCATTGAAGAAAGCACGCGATGAAATGGGCTTAACCAATATCCAAATCATGATTCCATTCGTTCGTACTGTAAATGAAGCAAAACGTGTAATTGAATTGCTTGCTCAGAATGGTCTTAAGCGTGGTGAAAATGGCCTGAAAGTAATCATGATGTGTGAATTGCCAACTAATGCACTATTAGCTGAACAATTCCTTGAACATTTTGATGGCTTCTCTATCGGTTCTAACGACTTAACTCAGCTCACATTGGGTCTAGACCGTGACTCAGGTATTGTTTCTCACCTGTTTGACGAACGTGATGCGGCTGTTAAAGCATTACTTTCAATGGCGATTCATGCATGTCGCAAAGCTGGCAAATATGTAGGCATTTGTGGTCAAGGTCCATCTGACCATCCTGACCTTGCAAAATGGTTGATGGAGCAAGGAATTGAGTCAGTTTCACTTAACCCAGATTCAGTTTTAGACACTTGGTTCTTCCTTGCTGAAGAAAAAGCTCAACAAGCTTAAGAAAACATGTTAAAAAAAGACCCATTAGTTGGGTCTTTTTTTCTCTTTTCATTTTTTGAGATTTTATTTTTATGCAAATTTACTTGGCACGTAATAATCAACAAGCTGGTCCATACACTTTAGAACAGTTGAATCAAATGCTTGCCAGCCAACAAGTACTCTTAACAGATTTGGCTTGGCATGAAGGTATGACCGAATGGAAAGCTTTAGGTGAATTAACCCAAGGGAAACTTGTATATACACCAACAGGTTATGTTCCACCAACACATACACCGTTACAGAACTCCACAATTATCCAAACCAAAGTTGAAGGTAAAGTATCTAAACCAGAACTTGCCTCAGTCAATATTCGCGCATTGGCAAAAATCATTGATTTATTACTTTGGTTGCCTGCGGCAGCAATCCCTTCTTTTTTTCTTAACGCCAATCAGGTGAATGAGCTAGCTAGCATTCAACAAAAAATGCAAGCTGCAGACACATCCACACAAGCTATGCAATTGCAACAGCAACTTTTCACGCTTATTCCAATCGAAGCTTGGCAAACCATGTTTGCCTATATCATTATTATGCTGGCAATACAGGCATTCTTTCTAGCAAAGTCTGGACAAAGCATTGGTAAAAAGTTAACGCGAATTAAAATTGTAGATGCCGATAATGGTGAGAAAGTGAATTTAACGCGAATCTTTCTGTTACGCAGTATTGTATTTATCATTTTGAACATGTTGTTTATGCCATTTATTACGATTGCCGACTATTTATTCGCATTCGGAAAAAATCGACAGACATTGCACGATAAACTAGCAAAAACCATCGTGATAAAACAATAAACGTGATTAAAATTAAGGGATGATCAGTTCATCCCTTTTTTACACATAAGTTTGATATTTCAATAAAAAAAAAACTGAAACAACTAATTCCGACCACTAAAATCAGGTTTTATAACAGCCATTTAAAGCGACTTTATATATAGCTTAGTTTAACGATATCAGGCATAATGCCCTACAACGTAGCGGTGTCACATGCTTGAGAATTTTTTTCATTCAAAAACAAAATTCTCAATCATGCGACACTTTAATCGCTATCCCATATTATTTAGGGAATGGGACTCTTCACCGAGGTTGTAAAATGAGACAAACAATTTTAGCTGTATTGTCTTTATCAACGATTGCTGCACTCTTAACTGGGTGTGGTGGTGATATGGTACTTCTAAACTCTAAAGGTCCAGTTGCGCAAGGTCAAAGTGACCTGATGATGACTGCGATCTATTTAATGCTATTGGTCGTTATTCCATCGATCTTAATGGCATTATGGTTTGGTTGGAAATATCGTTCGTCGAATAAAGATGCAGACTATAAACCTACTTGGGCACACTCAACTGCTATTGAAATTGTAGTTTGGGGTGTTCCAGTTATTATTATTGGTATTCTAGCTTGGTTAACTTGGTGGGGTTCACACAAGTATGACCCGTACCGTCCAATCGATTCTGATAAAGCACCATTAACCGTTCAAGTTATCGCTGAACAGTTTAAGTGGATCTTTATCTATCCAGAACAAGAAATTGCGACTGTTAACGAAATTCGTTTCCCAGAGAAAACTCCTGTGAACTTACGTTTGACGTCTAACTTCACAATGAACTCGTTCTTCATTCCTGCACTTTCTGGCCAAATTTATACCATGGCTGGTATGCAAACTCACCTGCATTTGTTGGCAGATGAAACTAGCCCAGCTGAAGGCTACCGCGGTTTCTCTTCTAACTACTCAGGTTATGGCTTCTCTCAAATGCGTTTCCGTGCGCATTCAGTTACAGAAGCTCAGTTTGCTGATTGGGTCGCAGCTGTGAAAGCAGGCAACGGTACTTCAATTAACCCTGAAGCAATTCAAAAAGGTATTTTAGACCAAGCTGAATTTGCAACCTTGCGTGATGGCAACCGTTCGCATCATCAGATCGAAGTTCTTATCGCTAAAGCGACTACTCCTGAAGAAAAGGCTGCTGCTGAAGCAATGAAGCCTTATCCAACTAAGCCACATCCTGTGACTTACTACTCTTCTGTTGAGAAAGGCTTGTTTGAATCAGTAATCAACAAATACATGAGTAACTATCACGGTGCTGATCATTCAGCTACTGCGGGTGCTCACGGGGCTGCTGCTGACGCACATGCCGCAGTTGAACCTGCTTCATCGGCTGTAGGGGAATAAGACATGAGCTTCTTAGGTAAGTTAGGTCCAGATTCGATTCCACACGATCCAATCGTGTTGGTAACGGTTGCTTTGATGGTTTTAGGTGGTATTGCTGCTTTTGCAGGCATTACCTACTTTAAAAAATGGAGCTACTTGTGGAACGAATGGTTCACATCTGTAGACCATAAGAAAATTGGTATCATGTATATCTTGGTATCTGTAGTCATGTTACTTCGTGGCTTCGCAGATGCGATCATGATGCGTTTACAACTTTTCCTCGCTCGTGGTGGCGGTGAAGGTTATTTACACCCAGAACACTATGACCAGATCTTCACCGCTCACGGTGTAATTATGATCTTCTTCGTAGCAATGGGTCTTGTTGTTGGCTTAATGAACATCTCTGTACCTTTACAGATTGGTGCTCGTGACGTTGCCTTTCCATTATTAAACTCTTTAAGCTTCTGGTTATTCGCTGGTGCTGCAGGCTTAATGATGGTTTCACTTGCTTTAGGTGAGTTCGCTGCTACAGGTTGGATGGCTTACCCTCCTCTTTCTGGCATTGAATACTCTCCTGGTGTTGGTGTTGACTACTACATCTGGGCACTTCAGATTTCTGGTTTAGGTACACTTTTAACTGGTGTTAACTTCTTTGTTACCATCATCAAAATGCGTGCACCTGGCATGAAATTGATGGATATGCCAATTTTCACATGGACTGCTCTTTGTACTGCAGTTCTGATTATTGCTGCATTCCCAGTGTTAACTGCAACAATTGCAATGTTATCTCTAGATCGTTACTTCGGTTTCCACTTCTTTACCAATGAGCTTGGCGGTAGTCCAATGCTTTACGTAAACTTGATTTGGACTTGGGGTCACCCGGAAGTATATATCTTAGTATTACCAGCATTTGGTATTTACTCAGAAGTTGTATCAACTTTTTCTCGTAAAACGTTGTTCGGCTACAAGTCTATGGTGTATGCAACAGTTGCAATTACAGTATTGTCATTTGTTGTATGGCTTCACCACTTCTTTACTATGGGTGCAGGTGCCAACGTTAACGCGTTCTTCGGTATCATGACTATGGTTATTGCGATCCCGACTGGTGTGAAAATCTTCTCTTGGTTATTCACCATGTACAAAGGTCGCATTACATATACAACACCAATGCTTTGGACACTTGGCTTCCTTGTGACTTTCGGTATCGGTGGTTTAACTGGTGTATTAATGGCTGTTCCGCCTGCGGACTTCCTTGTACACAACTCTTTATTCCTTATCGCTCACTTCCATAACGTAATTATTGGTGGTGTTGTATTCGCAATGTTCGCGGGTATCATTTTCTACTGGCCAAAAATGTTTGGTTGGAAGCTGAATGAAGCTTGGGGTAAAGCAGCATTCTGGTTCTGGTTCTTAGGTTTCTACTTTGCATTCATGCCACTTTATATCCTTGGTTTCATGGGTATGACGCGTCGTTTGAATACATATGACAACCCTGAATGGGATCCGTACATCGCAATTGCATTGTTTGGTGCAGTATTAATCGCACTTGGTATTGCATGTTTCTTAATGCAAATCATTGTTGGTTTCTTACAACGCCATGACAACATGGACGTTACAGGCGATCCATGGGACGGTCGTGTACTTGAATGGTCTACGTCTTCACCTGCTCCGTTCTATAACTTTGCTCATCTTCCTAAAATTAGCGGTATCGATACTTTCTGGAATGACAAAGAGAATGGTGTTGCTTATGCACGTCCAACGTCTTATGAAGATGTACATATGCCAACAAACCGAGCTGCTGGTTTTGTAATCGCAATGTTCATTACTGTTATGGGCTTCGGTTTAATCTGGCACATTTGGTGGTTAGTTGTCGTAACCTTTGTTGCTGCAATCATCAGCTTCATCGTAAGCTCTTTCACTAAGAAAGTTGATTACTATGTTCCTGCTGCTGAAGTTGAGCGCATTGAAGACGAACGCTATGCGATTCTTGAAAAATACTTGAAGAAGGACTAAGACAATGGCTGAAGTACTTCATCACGATAACCACGGACACAATGAACATCATCATCATGATGATACAGACATTACAGTCTTTGGTTTCTGGTCATACTTGATGAGTGACTTGATCCTATTCGGTACACTCTTCATTGCTTTCGTTGTATTAAGTGGTCACGTTCCACCAGGTACACCAAGTGCAAAAGAACTTTTTGGTGAGTCTTTAGGTTTCGTATTAACTGAAACTTTTGCTCTCTTAATTTCTTCTGTAACTTTTGGTTTTGCTGTACTTGCATCATACAAAAAGAATGTTAGCCAAGTTTTACTCTGGTTAGCTATTACTTGGGTATTTGGTGCAGCATTCATTGGCATGGAATTATACGAGTTTAATCACCTTGTACATGCTGGTCATGGTCCAAGCACAAGTGCGTTCTTATCTGCATTCTTTACTTTAGTTGGTACGCACGGTATTCACGTAACTTCTGGTTTGGTCTGGATGATTGTGTTAATGATTCAAATCAAGAAAAATGGTTTGACTTTACCGAACACACGTCGTCTTGCTTGCTTGAGCTTGTTCTGGCACTTCCTTGACATCGTGTGGATCTGTGTATTCAGCGTAGTTTATTTGGCGGGAGTTCTCTAATGGGTCACGATCATCATACGTCTGATGCAGCTCACGGTACCGTAAAACAATATACCATTGGTTTTATTGTTTCTGTGTTATTAACCATTGTTCCATTCTACATGGCAATGAACCCAGAAAACTTCGGTCGTGGCGCAACTCTTGCTGTAATTGGTATTACTGCAATTGCTCAGGTTCTTGTACAGTTGATTTTCTTCTTGCACATGAACTCATCTGCAGAGCAGCGTTGGAATGTAATTGCATTTATTTATACAATTCTTACAATTGCCGTTCTTTTGATTGGTTCTGTATGGGTTATGAATTACCTTCACTTCAACATGATGCTCTAAACTGGTTGTCATGTTAAAAAAGTATTTATTCCTGACTAAGCCAGGAATTCTCTTTGGTAACTTCGTTACCACTTTGGGCGGCTTCTTCTTAGCCGCCCAAGGTTCTGTAGATTTCCTTTTACTTCTGATTACCCTACTGGCTACAACTTTGGTTGTTGCATCAGGATGTGTAGTTAACAATGTCATTGATCAAGACATTGACCAAAAGATGCATCGTACTCAAAACCGTGCTCTTGTTCAAAAAACGATTAGCCCTAGTGTTGCACTTGTTTTTGCAGCAACTTTAGGTCTTTTGGGATTTGGCATGTTATGGCTTTTTGTCAATGCTTATGCTTTTGGTTTCGCTGTCCTTGGTTTTGTTGTTTATGTCGGTTTTTATAGTCTTTGGAGCAAACGTACCACCATTCACCAAACTTTGATTGGGAGTATCTCAGGTGCAAGTCCACCTGTAATTGGTTATACGGCTGTTTCTAACGAATTCGATGTTGCTGCATTGCTGATTTTTTTAGCATATGCACTCTGGCAGATGCCTCATTCATGGGGAATTGCCATCTATCGTTTCGATGACTACAAAAATGCAGGTATTCCAATTTTGCCTGTTGCACGTTCAATTTTACGTACCAAAGTCGAAAGCCTGATTTACGTAGTTTTGTTTGCAGCAGTATTAAATGGTCTATATTGCTTTGGCTATACAAACTTATTTTTCTTAATCAGTTTTAATGCTTTATGTGCCTATTGGGTTTATTTATCCATTATTGGCTTTAAAGCAGAAAATGATCAAGTTTGGGCTAAACGCTATTTCTTATATTCTGTGATTTTAATCACTGCTTTAAGTTTTAGTTTTAGTTTCAGCTATGTAAGCCCTGCCCCGCATTTACCACTTTTTTAAAAGATAGAGACCCCTCTCTATCTTTTAAAAATTTGCCCTATCCCAATACATTGTAAAAACCTACAACTTTTCACAAACTTACTTTTCTTTAGCTACTTTCATTTAAATATAAATATATTTAAATTCCATCCTAAATTCACGTCATAACTTATTTTATGACTTGAATTTGGTCGCTAAACCATCTAAAATTCATCCTTCGCAAATTATGCGACACAACTTAGGTTGTGACTCCTTGCTTCCAATTTATCATTTTAGTTGGGGGCTGTTTAAACCGTAAGGAGCTGACAATGCGTCATTACGAAATCGTACTTTTAGTACACCCTGATCAAAGCGATCAAGTCGTTGGTATGGTAGAACGCTACCTAACTCACATCAAAGAAGCTGAAGGTCAAATTCACCGTCTTGAAGACTGGGGCCGTCGCCAATTGGCTTACCCAATCAACAAGATCCACAAAGCTCACTACATTCTTATGAATGTTGAGTGTGGTCAAACTACTCTTGATGAGTTAGAAGAATTGTTCCGTTATAACGACGCGATCCTTCGTAACTTAATCATCCGTCGTGAAAACGCAATCACTGAAGAGTCTTTATTGGCTAAGAGTGCTGAAGAAAAGCGTGCGCGTAAAGCTCAACGTGAAGAAGCACAACTAGCTGCTCAAGACTCTGCTGAAGCATAAGGAGAACATCAATGGCACGTTTTTACCGTCGTCGCAAGTTCTGCCGCTTTACAGCTGAGAACGTTACGTACATCGACTACAAAGATATCGACACTTTAAAACAGTACATCACTGAAAACGGCAAAATTGTTCCTAGCCGTATTACAGGTACTAAAGCTCGTTACCAACGTCAATTAGCGCTTGCTATTAAACAAGCTCGCTACTTGTCTTTGATCCCTTACACTGACAATCATAAGTGAGGTTGAGCTGTGGATATTATTTTATTACAACGCATTAAAAACCTTGGTAAATTAGGCGATAAAGTTTCAGTTAAAGCTGGTTACGGCCGCAACTACCTTATCCCTCAAGGTCAAGCAGTAGCAGCTACTGAAGCTAACACTGCTGCTTTTGAAGCTCGTCGCGCTGAACTTGAGAAAGCTGAAGCTGATGTTTTAGCTGCTGCTCAAGCACGTGCTAGCCAATTAGACGAAGTTAACATCGTGATCACTGCTAAAGCTGGTGACGAAGGTAAACTATTCGGTTCTATCGGTACGCGTGATATCGCTGACGCTTTAACTAATGCTGGTCTTGTTGTTGACCGTGCAGAAGTTCGTTTACCAAATGGTGCTCTTCGCCACACTGGTGAATTCAACATCGCAATCCAATTGCATCATGATGTTGTTGCTGAAGTTCTCGTTACTATCGTATCTGAGTAATTTCTTGCAAAAAAAAGGGCATGCTCACGCATGCTCTTTTTTTATCTTTAAATTTTCTCACTTATAAATTCCTAGCCCACATTAGGCTGAAATTTTGATACTATCTTTACCCCAGAGTGCGTATTATTGATGACATCATCATGATGCTCTGCACTTCTATCTGCATTATTCTTTCCTGCATTTATCTTTAGGTTTTTGATATGTCTCAGGCGAATGCCACTGCTACCCCAAACTCATCCAAAGCTGACAATAAAATAAATGAGTCGAATCAACTCAAAGAATTTCGCACACCTCCACATAATTTAGCCATCGAGCAAGCTGTGCTCGCTGCACTTATGACCGTTGCCGAGTCATTCGAGCAAGTCAGTGATGTACTGAATGAACAAGATTTTTATGCAACACGCCATAAGTACATTTACCGTGCAATTGAAAAACTCGCGCAAGAAAATTCGCCTTATGATGCGGTATTGGTGAATGACTGGTTAATTAAGCAGAATTTGCTGGAAGCGATTGGCGGTGAAGAATATTTAATGCAGCTAATGGCTGACTCTCCGTCAAGTTTCTACAACCTCGAAACCTATGCCAATAAAATTAAAGAATTTTCGACTTTACGTAACATGATTAAAGTCAGTTCTGAAATCTTGCAAAATGCTTATGACACCAAAGGTCGTAGTGTCGGTGAAATTTTAGATTTAGCAGAAACTAATATTTTCTCGATTGCTGAACAACACAATAACAATAAGAAAAATGCTGGTCCAAAAGCCATTAATACCGTAGTTGCCGATGTTTTTGACAAATTAAATGAACTGTCTCAAATGGAAGGTAACATTACTGGTCTAACCACAGGTTTTGTGGAATTAGACAATAAAACTTCAGGTATGCAAGCAGGTGACATGATTATTGTTGCTGCACGTCCATCGATGGGTAAAACCACTTTTGCCATGAATTTAGTTGAAAGTGTGCTATTTAACTGTGATTTGCCTGCGCTAGTGTTCTCGATGGAAATGCCCGCAGACTCGATTGCTATGCGTTTGATTTCCGCTTACGGCAAAGTACATCAAGGTCATTTACGTGCCGGTAAACTCGATGGTGATGAATGGTCTAAAGTCACTGGTACGATTTTACAGCTACAAGAAAAGCATCTGTATATTGATGACTCTTCTGCCCTGCCTCCAACAGAATTACGTGCGCGTGCACGTCGTATTGCCAAACAACATGGGGGAAAACTGGGCTGTATTATGGTCGACTATTTACAGTTGATGAAAGTCCCAGGTATGGGAGATAACCGTGTGGGTGAAATTGGTGAAATTTCTCGAAGCTTAAAAGCATTAGCAAAAGAAATGATGTGTCCTGTCATCGCACTGTCTCAGTTAAACCGTTCTCTGGAAAACCGTCCTAATAAGCGCCCTGTAATGTCCGACTTACGTGAATCAGGTGCAATTGAGCAGGATGCCGACTTAATTATGTTTATTTACCGTGATGAGGTCTATAACAAAGAGTCGAAAGAAGCGGGTACCGCCGAAATTATTATTGGTAAGCAGCGTAATGGTCCAATTGGTACAGTCCGATTGGCTTTTGAAGGTCAGTATACGCGTTTTAGTAACTTGTCACCTGAATACTATAGTCAGTACAATGACGAAGAATAAAAAGTGGGCGTTCAGCCCATTTTTTATTTAACCCTAAATACTTAAAATAATGCCACTATAAGATTGTCTTTATCGAACAAAACCGATAACCCATACATTTAAATAGAATAAAGCCATGAAATAAGATGGGTATTTAATTTTTATAGGTCTACAATTACTGACATATTTTGTGGATATTTACTTTAACGGTAATACCATGCCATATTTCTGATTCGATGACTTGAAATAAAACCATTGTTTTAATCTTGCCATTCTCTGTTCCCAAAGGAGTCATTCGGGTGCGCCAAGCAACAGTTTGTATTGATCAATCAGCACTTCAATATAATTTAAACCGTGTCAAACAACTTGCCCCTAACGCAAAAATCGTCAGTATGGTGAAAGCAAATGCTTATGGACATGGTATCAAAGACTGTCTTGCAGCCTTAAATAGTAGCGATGCTTTTGGTGTCGCCTGCTTACAAGAAGCATTGGAAATTCGTGCTTTAGGCTATGAACAGCCAATTACATTAATTGAAGGGATATTTTCTGCTGATGAAATGCAGACCGTCCTTGCAGAAAAGCTGGAATGTGTTGTACATCAGCCACAACAAGTGAATTGGTTACTGGCTCATCAAGAACAATACACGGCCCTTGGACTCAAAGTCTGGATTAAGCTTAATAGTGGCATGAACCGATTAGGTTTTAAAGCCAGTGAAATTATTGCTGTCATTAATACCTTAAAAGCAGCAGGCTTTATCTGCGTATTAACCATGCATTTTGCCAATGCCGATGCCGACCACCCTTTAAATGAACAACAAATTGCTCAGTTTATTGATATAAAACAAAGTTGTGCTCCAATTCTTGCTTCATGTTGTAATTCAGCTGCAATTTATCGTTGGCCTGAACTCCATTTTGATTATGTGCGCCCAGGCATTATGTTATATGGTGCAACACCTTTTGCTGATCGGACTGTAAAAGATTTAGATTTACAGCCTGTGATGACTTTGAGTGCAGAAGTTATTGCATTGAATCATATTCAAAAAGGCGAAAAGGTGGGCTATGGTTCAACCTATACCGCATTACAAAACATGGATTTAGCCATCGTTTCAATTGGCTATGGAGATGGTTACCCTCGCGCCTATGTCAAACAAAATTATGTTGTGATTCAAGGGAAAATGCTTCCAGTTGTTGGACGTGTCGCAATGGATATGGTTGCCATCGATGTTACCGGTTTAAATGTTGCACTGGGCACATCTGTTGAACTCTGGGGCAAACAACGCCTAGTAGATGACGTTGCTGATGCCAATGGTACCATTGGTTATGAGCTTTTATGCCGTTTAAGCCAACGCCCTCATCGAACTGTTGAATAAGCAAAAATGACTTTAGGTACTGCTCCGCTTTGTGAGCGGTATCTATAGTTTTATGGCTTGGTCAACTGACCTACGTCTATAACTGCTGATCTGGAATGCGATATAGCAACTGTAAAAAATTCTGTAATGATGCTTGCTACAATAATATGGGATTAAATGTGCTAGATCCCAATTGTGCAAAATAATGTTATATGTCTGAATGTTTACCCATATATTTGATACTCCAATCTGGAAAATGAAAATCAGTCTGTATTTGTTGTTGCAACAATATACTTAAATCATAGTGCCGCTGATCTTGTTTTATTTTATTCAATAAATTTAAAACCGAATCTTGTTCTCCTTCCACACATTGGAAGAAGCCACCATCTGTATAACACAATCCCCCCTTTGACCTTTAGTTTTACATTAAAATCTATGGCTTCAGATAGAATGTCTCTTAAATCTTGTAGTCGTGTTTCAGAAGGACATTTTGCCTGACTGGCATAGCTGAGTTGGTACATTGTGATTTCCCATCTTATTTTTTTATTCATTGTATAGATAAAAGAACAGCGCGATTTCTCGCGCTATTCCTAGGAAAATAAGTATAAAAACTAATTAAAATAGTCATCTGAAGGATTGGGTAGATTCTGCAATCCACTGCGCAAAGTATCTGACCATTGTTTACTAATATGTTGAAAATAAGGGTCTTCTTCAGTGATTCGTTTGCCTTCAGGAATATGTAAACTATTCTTTTTATAAATGAGCGCATCAAGCGGCATTCCCACCGATACATTTGAACGCAATGTCGAATCGAATGAAATTAAACTACAACGTAAAGCCTCACTCAGTGGCATATCATAACTTAAGGCACGATCAAGAATTGGTTTACCATATTTACTTTCACCAATTTGAAAATACGGGGTATCACTGGTCGCGCAAATAAAATTACCTTGCGGGTAAATGTTATAAAGCTGCATTTCGGCTTGACCGATTTGACCACCAACCAACAAACTACAGTAATAATTACTCTGTTCCTGCGTATTTTCAGTCACATCTGCAATAACCTTTTGCAGAGTGTGTCCAACCAATTCAGCCACTTCGAACATGGTATTTACACTATATAAATTGGGTGTTTGTTGTAATTCCAAATGGTTTTTTAGATGTCCAATGACTGCCTGCGTTGTGGCCAGATTACCTGAGGTTTGAATCGTAATAAAACGTTCATTTTCGATTCCAAAAGTATAAAGCTTTCGGAATACTGAAATATGATCTACGCCAGCATTCGTACGCGTATCACTGATAAAGACGAGACCATCTTTTAATCTAAGCGCACAACAATAAGTCATCTCTTCCCCTTAACTTACATTAACATGCAAGTACTTGAACAATTGAGTGCATCGTTTCAATTCCCCCTTTTTCGCGCACTCCACGAATTGGGGCAACATCCCAATAATCTCGACCAATTGCCACATAAATATGCTTGTCTGGGCTAAAAATCTGGTTACTGATATCGAAACAATACCATGTGTTTCCTAGAAATACTTCTGCCCATGCGTGACTGGCAAGGTGTGATGTATTTGGCACAAATAAATAACCTGAAACATAGCGTGCTGGCAAGCCCAAAGCTTTGCACAAAGCAATAAAAACATGACTATGGTCTTGGCATACCCCCTGACGATTATGAAATGCTTCAATGGCAGAAGTATTGACTGAAGTCTGATTTGGAATATAAGGAATATGCTGCAAAATAGCTTCAGACAGTTTCACCAAATTTTCATGGGTGAATTCTGGCACGAAGCGATGAGCAAATTCTTTCATTTCTGCATTGCACATGGTTGTTGGCGTTGGTTGCAGGAATTGATAAGGATTCAAATGATCTGTCAGACTCACCACCGAAGGCTGCTTATTTAGCTCTACAATCCCTTGCGCCATAATTGTTATTTGCTCATAAGCATAACGTTGTGAACTGGTAATCCAGATGTTGTTGAACGCGTCTCTCTTCGTACAGCGCTCACCCGGCACACTCACATCCCAGTAATGTACATTCTGATGTGCATTATTCAATGGTGTCATTTTAATATACTGAATGCTATTACACGCCTGTTCAGTATATTGATAATGAGTTTGGTGATTGATCATGAGTTTCATGCATTCACCTCAAATAAATATTGAATTTGGTCACTAAAGTTATAAAAGTTTATTTGATCAGGTTGAGTTTTAAGTTGTTGCCAAGCCGTATCTAAACTATCCCAACCCATTTGCTCCAAAACTTCTATAAGTGCCGAAATTTGCTCTAAGGTTTGTGTCTGATCTTGCTTTAAGCGAAGTTGTCGATCTAATTGCTCTAAAGTTTGCCCTAAAGAATAGAATAAGAACGTTTCTTCAGGCTCAGCTTCTAACACTTCACGACAATCTGCAATCACATCACAAATACATGTCGAGCTCGTGCTAGCATTCCGAATATATTGATTTAATTCTGCATAGGTTTTTGCAGACAAAATGCCCCTCAATTCTTGAACATTGTCTTTGGCAAACTGAAATTGTTGAATAAATGAATAGGGTTGTTCTGGGTCTAATACCAGTTCATTGAGTGAGCTTGCATCAAATGCAGGTAAACAAAAGGCATGTGCATAAGACACGGCTTTCTGATCATCTATAAATGGAAATTGTTGGCATAAATATTCAATGCGCGTTAAATAACGACCTAACCAAAAAATTTGCTGTGCATTCGTGCTGAGTAAGATCATGAAATTGCTCCTTCATCGTTTTGGTTAATTATGAATGTAGATGATCGACAACCCATGTATCTTTAATGCCACCACCCTGCGAAGAATTCACCACAAGAGAGCCTTCTTGCATAGCCATACGTGTTAAGCCACCCGGTACAATTTCGGTACGATAAGGTGAACTCAGTACAAATGGTCGCAAATCAATATGACGTTCCGACAGCCCTGTATCGCTTAACATCGGACAAACCGACAAATCTAATGTAGGTTGGGCAATATACAAATGTGGCGTTGCCAAAATTTTATCTTTAAAAGTCGCAATTTGCTGTGCAGAAGCATGTGGCCCGATGAGCATGCCATATCCTCCTGAACCCTGTGCTTCTTTCACAACCAGTTGAGCTAAATTGTCTAATACATATTCAAGGTCTTTGCTTTCACGACATTGATAAGTCGGTACATTTTTAAGCACGGGTTGCTCAGCTAAATAGAACTGAATCATTTTATCGACATAAGGATAAATGGATTTGTCATCTGCAACCCCTGTACCAGGTGCATTTGCAATCACCACATTCTTTTGCAAATAGGCAGACATTAACCCCGCAACACCAAGTGTACTGTCAGGCATAAAACACAATGGATCGAGATAATCATCATCAATACGTCGATAAATTACATCAACCCGTTGTTTACCTCGTACGGTTTTGACATAAACCTTATCGTTTTCGACGTAAAGGTCACGCGATGTTACTAAAGGCACACCCATTTCCCTTGCCAAAAAGGAATGCTCATAATATGCGCTATTAAAACGACCTGGAGTTAAAATAACAATGAATGGATTATCGTTAAATGCATTTTCGGCCAATATTTCTTTCAGTAATAATGGATAATGTTCAATGCCTTGCAAGTTATTTTGCAAACATAATTCAGGCATCAGTTTTTGGCTAATTTTTCGGCTTTCCAACATATAAGACACACCCGATGGCGTTCTTAAATTATCTTCCAGCACATAAAACTCTCCATGACGGTCTCGGACAATATCAATTCCGCTAATTTGGCTATAAATTTTACCTTTCAAGCTCTGATTGCACATATGTGGCTGAAAAGCCTCATGCTTGAGAACGTGTAGTTCAGGCACAATACCTGCTTTAAGAATATCTTGCTGATGATAAATATCATGTAAAAAAAGATTCAAGGCTTTGACGCGTTGTGCACAACCGAGTGATATTTTATTCCATTGCTTTTTCACAATTACCCGAGGAATCACATCATAAGGAATGGTACGCTCCGTGCCTTCTGCCTCTCCATAGACCGTAAATGTAATGCCTTCATATAAGAAATGTTCTTTGGCATGCTGATTTAAAGCGTGTAATTCATCTATATTATATTGCGACAACCAGTGTTCAATTTTTGCACATGCCGTTTCGGAAACAGCATGATCATCCAACATTTCATTAAAAAAAACCGAATTTGTTCTCTCAAAAAGTAACTGTGTTTTCTCCTGCGGTTTTGCTACACCCTCCACTTTTACTGTCAATTGCTTACTATTCACTTCTCGTGATAAACCGTTTAACTCTACAATCTCTTTTTCTTTAAGCATATGACCCTCTTTATAGTTATAGCCAAACTCATTTTTATTAAGCAATAAGAATGCCACTCCTTACATCACTTATGCCGAGTCCTTATTAATTCACGCTTTTAGTCCGTACTCAATATCATTTCTGCTTGATCTTATGCCTAAAATTATTGAACTTTCTTTGCCTGATTGGTTGAGAAATGCTTGCCAATTCGGTTAGGTTTTTTTATTGTGTTTAACACTGTTTTATTAATTACCAACTTATTTGTTGTTATTTGAATTATGTCTGCACAAGAAAAAGAAACATCGAATAGCCTTTATCGACAATGGCAAATCCTTTCCCGCCTTTCCGCAGGAAAATGGATGGGTACACGGGAAATACAGGAAATTTTGCAAAGAGAAGGCATCGATATCAGCTTGCGCACCATCCAGCGTGATTTGAATCAGATTTCGCAGCGATTTCCAATTGAGAGCAACAAAACCGTCCCACAAGGATGGCGTTGGCGTTCAGATGCACCGCTTCAAAGCCTGCCGCATATGACCAGTTCTCAAGCCGTCACTTTTATGATGGTAGAGGAGCACTTAAAGCATCTTCTTCCTCCAAGCTTACTCGAAGAGATGAATCCGTGGTTTGATTTGGCACGTCGCAGCTTATCCACCCAAAATAATGTTCGCCAATGGATTAATCGGGTTCGTATTGTACCTGCCAATCAACCATTGATTCCTCCCATGGTTGATCGTGCCGCACAGCAAGCCATTTATGAGGGTCTACTACAAGACAAGCAATTGGAATGTATTTATCAAAAACGCCCACAAGCCGAAGAAAGTATCTATACGCTGAACCCTTTGGCATTGGTACAAAAAGGTGCAACTATTTATTTAATTTGCACCCGCTATGATAAAACCGATATTCAGACCTTTGCCTTGCACCGTTTTAAATCAGCCAAAGTGCTGGATTCTCGTGCATTGCATCCTGTCAATTTCGATATTGATGCATATATTGATTCAGGAGCACTTGGATTTAGAGTTGACTACAACAAACCGACGGATCATGTTGCTTTAAAACTCACCATTCCAGAATGTGAGTCCCATTATTTTGAAGAAAGTCAATTAAGTCGAGATCAAGTGATTACTCCTCTTGAGGATAATCTGGTCCAAATTTCCGCAACTGTGCCGTTTACCTCCCAACTTACATGGTGGCTACGCAGTTTTGGTAATAAAATTCAGAAAATTGAGCCTGAAGAAGTTGAACGTGCAGTCCGACAACAGGACTGAAATGATAGTTGTATAAATTTCTAGGCAAAAAAAAGTCCCAACTCTTGGGACTTTATAATTTTATTGTATTTATCTGTTCTAATTTATAATCTTGCAGGGTTAAAGTCTTAGACATTATGTTTCTAGGCCCCATTTCATAGTGTCTAAATGAGTTGTATTTTTTGCTGCACATGGGATAGTTCAGCAAGCAAGTTCTCCTCGGTTGTATCGAATAGATTTAATGGTCATCACTGGTTTCTCCGCGTGGTTTAAGTTCATTGAATATACTGAATCTTCCACTTGACCTGAAATAAGCAATTGTTCCGATCAAACCATATTTTCTGCTTAAATGAATTTATGCAAATGACTAACGATCCTGATGATAAATGCAACCGTCATCCGCGCATTCATTTCATTCTATTTTAGGAATCAGTATTCTGTTGTTTTTCAATCCAAAGTTCTAAACCATCAAATGTCTTAAAATCATCGATTGCCCGCACATTTAAGTGTGAATAACGTTCCAATAACATTTTACTCAAAGCATTACCTGTTCCTATTTCTAGAACAATATCGGGTTGGTTCTCTTGTATAGCGGTTAAACACGAATCCCAGTCTATGGCATGGTTCATTTGATCAATCAGTGCTTCAACGGCATCGCTGGTTTTATAATATTTATGACCACCCGAACCACCAATAATTGGCGTTCCCAAACGGTTAAATTGATGCTGTACCATGACCTGCCGGTAAGGGGCTACAGCGCAATCCATTAAGGATGTATGTGAAGGAATAGTGACATTCAGTCGCTTTACCGAACGAGTCCCCACTTGTTCAAGTTGTTGTGTCAATTGCTGTAAATTTACTTCTAGACCACCCACAATAAAATGACTATCGCTAATTTTTATTGATAATTCGGTCTCAGTCTTTGCCAAAATCGGTTCTAATCCTGCCCAATTCATGCCCTGAACAGCCAATAAACCACTCGGTTGTTGCACAGCCTTAGACATTAACATGCCTCGCTGTCGGGCTAAATACAGCCCTTGCTCAAAACTAATTTCGGTTGAACAAATCAGTGCGCTCAGCTCACCCAGTGAATACCCTGAAAAACTGATGATTTCATCCAACTTATGCTTTAACTTTTGCCATCGACACCACTGTAGTGCAAAGATAAAGGGTTGAGCAAAATCGTTAGAATATAAGTCTGTCTCAGATAAGTCAGGCTTAAATAACTCAGGCAGATGTTGCTTGAGCTGCAAATTGACATCTAACTCTGTGGCAAGGTCTTTCAATTGCTGAACATGAGCTAAGTTCTGCACCCCTTGCCCACTAAATAATATTGCGAAATTCATGTTCCACCTTCAGCATGAACAAAGTCACCCCCAATAAATCGGCACTCCCCCCCGGACTTAAGCGATGCTGAACGAAATAATCTTCCACTTTAACCACTTCTTGCATCCAATTGTGTTGTAGCACACCGCCTCGCGCTAAAAACTGCTTCGCCATATCTTGCACAATATATAAAGCCGATAAACCGCCACGCCAAACAATATTGGTATCTTGTAAATGAGACATTAATGCAAATAAGGCTTGAAGGGAGGCTCGCTTTTTATCTTCCGTTTTTACATAAATTTCTAAATAATGTGGAACAGCAACATCTAAAACAGTTTTAAAACCTGAAGCGACTTCCTCAATTGCACCTGTAATGCCGTATTGACTGCGCATGCGTTGCCCGTGGCTGTTTGGATTACGCTCTAAATGATGCAGTAATTCCTCTTGCCACGTCTGCTGAATCATACGACCCATGGAAATCGCATTCACAGAAATATCTTGAGCTAAGCATTTTCCTACCGCTGCGCTGGCAAAGCCTAAATTAAAAATTGCCCCTTTGTGGGTATTAATCTGAGCGGTTGCGGTCATCATTTTTTGTTCAGCTTGAATGCCACATTGCTGAATATTTTCAAAAGCAACGTCCTGATAACCGTTTAAACATTGCGATTGAAAATAACCATGTAAAGCATGAATACTGCGCTGAAATAAAGGGAAATCCATATCGGTATGGCTACCCTGCGTACTTGGGCAAACCAAGCCGGGCTTTTGTTCTAAACTGACTTCTTCATAAAGTGCTGTTCGCGCTAAAAGGTCTAATTGCATTGCATACTGTGAAATGTCTAATACACTTTCATGCTTCTGTATAATCTGCATCTTCAAGCGTCCCTTCTAATAATTGTTCTAATCTCAGCATATCCACCCTCTGCAATCCTTTTACAATAATGCTCTGTGCTTGGTCTGGATAAATCATCAGGAGTTCATTAAACGATACATGCCAAGCTGGATGTATTTGAATTTCTCCATCCAAACGTATCTGGCTCAGTGCTTGAGCCTGTTGAAGCAGATTTAGAATCTCAGGAATTTGTGTTAAATTTTTTGGATATAACACCAAATCCAAGTCGGATGTCGGGCGCACATAAGCTTCTTTACTAAGGTATTCATAGGCATAAGACCCGTAGACATACACTTCGCAGCCAAGCAGTTGCAAAGCCTCCGCAAAATCATGAATTACCGTATCTGAAAAGGTGTTTGCATGCTCTTTTAAGAGCGTATGTAAAGATAGTGGTCGGGTGATCAGTTCAATTTCAGCAATATCGACTAAACAGGCAACCCGATATTTGCAACCCTCAACCAAGCAGTTGATCGCCAGCTTAACTTGTCCATCTGCCGAACTTTCCTGCCGACATACCGTCATTGGAATATTCTGACTCAGTAACTGAGACACTTTTTGTTTAGCAGGTTCAGGTAAAGTACTATCCAAAAAATGTAATGTCGCTGAATCATAGAGATAAGCTAAGTCATGACGATCCATTTTCTACTCCTTAGCTCAGTGCCACTTTCTCGACAATTTGATTACAAAGCATACGCCCCTGACGCTGCTGTCCAACGACACGGCGCTGATCTGTCAAATAAGCTTCAAGATGTTGTTGTTGATTTAACAGTGCTTGGCTGACCCAATCGGTGTCCAAGTTTTCCCATACGGCGTTGATTGCGCCCATCTTGTAGAAATTTTCGACTCCTGGTGCAAAGATGGCTGAGCTTTGCGACAGTTGTTTCAGTTTTTCTACAGGAATTTTGGTCACCCGTGCCATCGCGTTCAGGTCCATGACTTTGACTTGAGAATCACTGAGTGCATAGACTTCATTGGCCATTAAGCCATAAGAAAGGAATCCACCACTGACCGCTTGACCGAAAATAATGGCAAGATTGGCATGTCCACTACGGCGTAATAGATCTACACAAGATGCCAAATGTGCAAAAGTACGGTTGAGGCACAACAATTCATCGGCACGGGAAAGATCTTGGCCTTGCGTATCAACAATAAAGACCACGGGAGTTTTATTGCCTTGTTGTACCAATTTTAAAATTTCTGAGGATAATTGAATGGCAATGTCCTGATTGATGGGTGCAGCATTAACCGTACCCAAAATTCGTACTGGCCCTGCGTCTGTCTGCGCATTGCCCTTAATCACATAACCTTCGATTTGATAATCCAGTTGACGCGGGAACAACTGTTGTAAAAGTAATTCTGTATTCATGAGCTCATCCTTGCTTTAACAACACAACTTCATGCGCAGACAACATCGGAATTTTTTCTGGTTGTGTAATTCCCATGTCATGCCAAATCTGTAAACCATCATTTTTACCAAACCAGCGTTGGTACTGCTGCTCAAGCTGTTGCTGTTGCTGCAATAATTGTTCTAAGTCTAAAGGAGCTGCCTTAGCGTCTAGCTGCGTTAAAATCGCATCACGAATATCGGCAATATCATCCTCAACCAAAGCCTGCACATGATTGAGTAAATAACGATGTTTCCCGCCTGTGACACGCCAAACCAAAGCACGATCTTTCGAGTCAAACTCTTCCACACCTTTGACTGTTTCAATCACTTCTGGGCCAGACAGTGCCAAACGTCCTTCTTCGGTCATGATAATGGTACTGCTTAAACACGCACTGATACCCATACCACCAAAAGCACCACAGGTTCCGCCAATCACGGTAATAATCGGAATCCCCGCATTTCGTACTTGCAACATGGCACGCATAATTTCGGAAATGGCGATGAGACCTGCATTGGCTTCATGCAGACGCACACCACCTGAGTCGACAAAAAACAGTACTGCTTGCGCTTGATCTTGAATGGCTTTATGTAAGAGACCGACAATTTTCGCCCCGTGGATTTCACCCACAGCCCCACCCATGAATTGACCTTCTTGGGCCATGATATGTACTGGTGTTCCGTTTACACGCGCTGTACCAATAATCACGCCATCATCAAAACTACCTGGAATATCCAAAGCAGACAGGTGCGGGCTAACCTCCACCTCCGTCGGCTTTAAGATTTCATTAAAACTCTGAGCATCGATGACCGCTTGAATACGTGCACGTGCGGTTTTTTCATAAAAACTATTTTTGAGCATCACTTGATCCATGTTCTATACTCCCTTAAACATAGATATTGCTTGGCTTAAACGTAGGTTCACCACTGCTGGGGTTGCGCCCATATCATTTAACTGAAATTTAAGCCCTGCTACTGCATGACGTTGTGCAAACTCATTCAGCACAGACTGCCAAACATGTTGAAAACCGACGGCTGATGTCGTGACTTCAATCTGACAAATATCCGCCTGATCATGCTGTGAAACCAAGACTTCTAAATTTCCAGAACCGACCACACCACAAATGACCGCCGCTTGTTCAGCGCTCAGTGGCGCTGATTGCAATTCAAATTTTAACTTTTCCATCTCGATCACCAGTTTCTAAAGCGACTTGGGGGACTATATAAACCACCCGACCATTTAACTAAATCTTTCACCGATTTTGCCGCTAACAAATCACGACTGACCTGTGTTGGATCGATACCCAAATCTTCTGGACGTTGAATAATGCCACGCTGACGTAATTCTTCCACTTTGGCCTCATCACGCTGCATCCCCACTGGGGTATAACCTGCCACACCACGAATGGCTTGTTCCCGTTCTTCTGGAGTCCGACATAACAGCAAGTTGGCAATCCCTTCTTCCGTCACAATATGCGTTACGTCTTCGCCATAAATCATGATTGGCGGCAGTTCGCTGTCCATTTTGTCCTGTAACTGCCACGCATCTAACTCTTCCACAAAAACGGGATGCATATGTTCACGGTATGTTTCGACCAATTGCACGACCAACTTACGCCCTTTAATCAGTTTACCGTCGACCGCTTCACGGCCAGCTTTGGTATAGGCATAACTGGCATGACGGCGTCCATGCGGGTCAGAGCCCATATTCGGCGCGCCACCAAAACCAGAAATACGGTCTACCGTGGCGGTTGAGCTGTTGCCTTGTAAATCAATCTGTAAAGTCGAACCAATGAACAGATCACAGGCGTATAAACCTGCGGTTTGACTAAAGGCACGATTGGAGCGCATGCTGCCATCACTGCCTGTAAAAAAGACATCTGGACGTTCTTTAATATAGTCTTCCATCCCGACTTCAGAACCGAAGCTATGAATAGATTCGACAAATCCACTTTCAATCGCTGGAATTAAAGTCGGGTGCGGATTCAAAGCCCAATTGGTACAGATCTGCCCCTTTAGTCCTAAGGATGCCCCATACGTAGGTAGTAAAAGTTCTATCGCCGCGGTATCAAAGCCAATGCCATGATTTAAGCGTTGAATTTGATACGGCGCATAGATGCCTTTAATGACCATCATCGCCATTAAAATTTGCACTTCGGTAATTTGTGCAGGATCACGGGTAAATAACGGTTCTATATAGTTGTGCTTGGGACTTTCAATATAAAAATCGACCCAATCCGCAGGCACATCGACACGTGGTAACTTATCGACAATTTCATTGACCTGTGCAATCACAATGCCGCTTTTAAATGCAGTCGCTTCAATAATTGCAGGGGTATCTTCGGTATTCGCACCCGTATAGAGGTTGCCCTCACGGTCTGCCGCATGTGCTGTGATTAAACATACATTTGGCGTGAGGTCGATAAAGTAGCGACCATATAACTCTAAATAGGTATGAATTGATCCAATACTAATTTTTTGCTGCTGAACCAATTGAGCCAGACGCAAACTCTGTGGGCCAGCAAAGGAAAAATCAACCTTAGAGGCAATGCCTTTTTCAAAGACATCTATGTGGCTGGGTAAAGCCAATACAGACTGTACAATATGTAAATTATTCACCACATCTGGATTACATTGACTTAAGCTCTTGGAGAGAAAATCGGCCTGCTTTTGGTTATTACCTTCCAAACAAACGCGATCACCACTGGAAATCACCGTTTCCAAAAGTTCAATCACCCGAGCATGCTCAACTTGTTTTGCAAAACCTTTTTCTTTGGCAAGATTCAGTTTTTCTTGTCGACGGGTGCGCTGCTTATCCCATAAGCGTGTCTTAACCATTTGGTTCATGGGGTCACCTTTATGCTGTGCTTAGCCGAAGATGGCATTAATTGTGAGAAAAAATACAGATGGCCCAAGTAAACAACCAAGACCGGTATAGAAGGTTGCGACCAATGCACCATAGGGTACTAAACGCACATCAGTTCCTGCCAAACCTGCTGCTGTACCACTAGTCGTTCCCGCCATTCCACCAAAAACCATGGCAGAACGTGGACTTTTGAGATACATAAATTTTGCGAACAACGGCGTACCCACCATGAAAAACACCGCCTTGATCAAACCAATTGCAATCGATAATGCAATCACTTCTGAGCTTGCACCAATGGCTGAACCTGTTACTGGTCCAACGATATAGGTCATCGCACCTGCGCCAATCGTGGTCATCGAAACGGGATCTTTATAGCCCATCAACCACGCCACCATTGCACCAATCAAAAATGGAATCACGCAGCCAAGTGCAAGCGCGATCAAGCCCACCTTTCCTGCTTTTTTCACTTCTTTGACGTCGACTTCAAACGCCGTTGATGCAATGGCCAAGTCACGAATCATGGCACCACCGAGTAAAGCAAAACCTGAGAAAATGGCGATATCTGAAATGCCCTTTTCACCTTGAGTATAAATCCCTGCAAAATAAGCCAAGACTAGCCCCATAGTGATGGCGATGGCTGAGCTTTGTAACTTCCCTTTGGTGAGATATTTCGACAAAAGATGCGACACATACATCATCAAACCAGTCATTGCGAGCGCCGCGACGAGGGCATTTTTGGTAAAAACCGTAATTATTTCTTCCATTGTGTTTCTTCCTTGTAACCGTACAACTGATTGTTATTTCGTGTTATGACAACACCCTTGTCCTTAAGTGGCTTTTTCAGTCTGCTCTACAGCCCATTCATAGCTTTCATAGTCGCCACTGGATTTATTCAACCAACGAATCACCAAGACGGTGCCAATCAAAGACGCAAGCGAAACAATCAGACCCAACATCCCGCCTGACATAGCAGCAACGACGTTTTGGCCTGCCGACATTGCAACGACAATCGGGATATACATACCTGACCAGTACAACACACCAAATTGAGTCACTTGAGGTAAGTGCCCGCGTTTAGCTAACAGTTCCTTCGATAGAATTAATAAAATCATGGCGATGGCCACACCACCTACATTGGCTTGAACACCGAGGGCAATGCCGAGTGCATTGCCTAGATAAACACCAAGTAAATGGCAGACTGCCAATATAGCTGTTCCGTAAATAATCATTGCTGAATCCTCCCTGGATCATGCAGCGCTTCTAATAATCTGACTTATAATTTGCTATAGTTATAGCTTATCTGTATCCAGTGTACAATATTTTGTACTCAAATAAACATAAATTGTATACAATTTTTGGTGATGTATGACTTCAATTGCGGAACTTCCTCTTTCTATTCAAATTAGTAAAAAGTTAGAGGATGATATTATTTATGGCTTTTTCCTGCCCGGAACTAAGCTAGATGAACAAGAGCTTTGCGAACGCTATGGGGCTTCACGTACCCCGATTCGTGAGGCATTAAAGCTATTGGCCGCTGAAGGATTGGTGGAAATTCGTCCACGTCGTGGCGCAATTATTCCAGCCATTAACTCACTCACCCTCTGTGAAATGTTCGAGGTAATGGCTGAGTTAGAAGCCATGTGTGGACGTTTGGCAGCACGTCGCATTCAACCTGAAGAAAAACAAGAATTACAGCGCTTACATCAGTTATGTCAGGACTATTTAAAGCAAAATGATTCGGAAAATTATTATGAGGCCAACCGTTTATTTCACTTTGCCATTTATCAAGCCAGCCATAATGCCTTTTTAATTGAGCAAGCGTGTACTTTGCACAAACGTTTGCATCCCTATCGTCGTCTACAACTCCGCGTCAACCATCGAATGAATCATTCTTTTTCAGAGCATAGCGCAATTTTAGACGCCATTTTTGCAGGTCATGAACAAGAAGCTGAGGCTTTGCTGAAAGCACATGTGGTCATACAAGGTGAGAAATTTACGGATTTTATTTCGACAATCGAGAGCATTCAGCTCAAAAGTTAGTCTTTTGTAGAGATTCGAGCACCAATCTGGGTGCTCCTCAGTTCAGCCACTTAAAACGGCTCCTGTTTATGAAGCCGTCGTGATTTTTGAATGATTTAACTCTGCAAAACTTTGAATTTTATCAATGTCTTTTTGAATCGAACTCGACACCACATTGGGTAATATCTGATTCACTTTGACAAAGATTTTTTCAGGATACCCGACTTGATAGTACAACTTGTCGTTCTGTAAAAATTGATACAACTCTTCAGCTACAAAAACAGGACTATCCATTTTTACACCCAACTTGGCATTCATTTCTACCACCACTGGACTGTTCATGGTGGTAGCGGTTGCCCGAGGTGAAAAGTATTTAAACTGAATTGGTGAGTTGGAATATTCACGTGCCAAGGCTTCGGTTGCACCGCGCAAGGCAAATTTACTGGCACAGTAGCTCACATAACCTGGATAACCAATGCTGCCAAAAGTCGATCCCATATTAATAATCTGGCTTGGTGCGGTTTGTGACATTAAAGGAATAATTTTCTGAATTAATTGTAGTGGGTACACCACATTAATCAGCATCATTTGTTCAATCGCTTCACTCGACTGGTGGCTAAACAAAGAAAAATCATTCACCCCTGCATTGTTAATATAATAATTGATCTGAATCTTTTGCTGCGTCAGTGCTTGGATAAATTGCTCACAGCTATCAGGATCACTCAAATCGCAACACAGACTTTGTAGCTTTAATTGCGGATATTGCGCGTGAAGTTCTGACTGCATGGTTTGCAATGCTTTGGCATTACGTGCCACCAAAACTACATTCACATTGTTTTTGCATAAATTCTCAACGATGGCTTTACCTATTCCACCTGTTGCCCCAACAATCACTGCGGTTAAATTTGACATAACCCTATTCCTTTTCATTGTATTAAGACTTAGTGCTTAAAATGTTTCGTTCAATCCTAAACCCATACTGATATAGAGTTTACGCTGCTCAAGAGGGACTAAAATTTCACGTCGACCATGCATAAAACGTTTGTTGTCGATGATCGCAACATCACCATCTTGCCAGTCAATTTCCTGCGTATGCTGTTCACACAGTTCCGCAAGTTCAGCAATCAGTTCTTCGCTAATAATGCTGCCATCCGCAAAGGTGAATTCCGGTTTTTGATAATTATAAGATGGTCCTAAAATGGTATTGGCAAATGCAGGGACACCTTTCAAATTATCTCGGCGAATCATATTCATTTGCAGGTGGTATTCCACACCTTCATCGTGAGATGGAGTAATCGCTTGTCCTGGAATCATCTGAATAAATTGGTTTAAATCCGCCCATGTCACCGTCTCCGCTTCCGCAATATTGAAAGCAGTCGCCACATATTTCTGCCAAATCTGTTTTGGTAAATAACGGCTGATGGTCATTGGTGCTGCAAACTTTTGTTTTAATGGATCAGATAAGTTTTTCCATACCGCATGTCCATCACACACAGTGGTTTGCGAACCTTGGGAAGCGCTAACTTCACTAAAAAAAGCAATAATATCTGGAGGTAATGGCGTTGAACCATTTTCAATATGCAACCCAACAGCCTGAGTGCCTGCATCCACTTTCTGAGACTGTTGTGTGATATTTTCACGGGCAGGGTCATAGGTCAGCTTTTGGCATAAGGCTGTCATCAATTCACTAAAACGGTGCACGTCATAATGTTCATGTCTGAGTAAAATCCAACCTTGCTCACGTAAGGTATTCTTGATTTCTGCATGACTTGAAGCTGAGTAACTACGACTCTGCTCAAGGTCAAATATGGATTGTTCAATATTCATATCTTTACTCACTGTTTAGTGAAATTTTATGCTTTGAAATTAAATCGTCAGGTCTTATTGCGGCTATCGCTTGCTTAGCTGAACTACAGCTCATTGAAGCGACAAATACTGCCCAAATTGCTTTTTAATTTCGTTGCGTCTCAATTTCCCGTTGTCGGTTAACATCTGATTATTCAGTGAAAATGGTTCTGATGATCGATACCATTGCTTAATTTGGGCATAGTCAGGCATGCGGTCATTCGCTTTCTGTATCGCTTGCGCTAACATGCCATCCGAAATATTGTCTTTGGCATAAATCACCGCAGAAAGATAAGGCTGTGCTTCACCAAAAATGGCAATCTGGTTAATTTCGGGTTCACTCGAACCATTCGATTCCACCCATTCAGGTGAAATATTTCGCCCAAAACTACTGACAATAATTTGCTTAATACGCCCCGTAATAAACAGATAACCGTCTTTATCAAAGAAGCCTGCGTCACCTGTGTGAATCAGAGGATCGACTGCGACCTCATTGAGATAACCCTGCATGGCATTGCCGCGTACAACCACTTCACCATTGTCCGCAAGTTGCACATCTACATGGGGTAATGGCTTGCCTACACTGCCAATTTTTCTGGCATTCGGCAGATTGAGGCTAACCACCGAAGCGCATTCTGATAGTCCATAACCTTCATAAACAGGCAAATTCAACTGTTGCGACTGCAACAACAAATCAGTCGAAACCTTACCACCACCCACTGCAATAAATTTCAAACTCGTAAAAGCCTGAGCACCAAATTGCTGAATATATTCCACCATTGCCTTGAGCATTTGCGGCAATAAAATCACGCTCTGAATCTGGTATTGCTGTACCGTAGCTGCAAAGTTTTCCACCTTAAACTCATGATTCGATACCAGTCCAAAATGACTGACATTCCCTACAACGATTGAACGCCCCATATTCAAGGCAACATAAATCCCTGCAATGTTTTCCAATAAAGTAGCGAAGGGAATCAAACATAAATGTCGTCGCAATTGGCTCGACTGTAATGCTGCACTGAGCGATTCTGTAATCGACTGAATCGTGTCTTCCGCCAGACATACCCCTTTAGGTGTACCGGTGCTGCCTGAGGTATACGTAATCTTTGCGGGAACGGCAGAATCTATCGTTGTGGGTGCAGTCACATTTAAACGAATAAAAGTACCAGAAGCCTGTTCAGCATTAAGTAATTGTTGAATACGGCCCTGCTCATTCAAGCTATGCAACCATGTATGATTTTGTGCCACACAATCAAGGTGATACGCTGACAGGGTAAGATTTACATCTGCCATAAAAATCGTATCGACTGCACTGTCTTTTAACAGATGTAAAATCTGCTGAGCACTAAAAAATAGAGGGATCGGGATCACGGTAATCCCTGCTTTTTTAGCAGCTAAATCAATCAATACCCAATCAATACTATTCATGCCCCAGATCGCAAGTTTCTGCGTCTGTAACAGCCCCAGTTCCTTACTGAGGCGTTCTACAGCATGATGAAGTTCTACATAACTTACTGTACGTACTTCGGTCACAATCGCTTCACGTTTAGGCATTTGCTTAGCGTACGCTGCAATAACATCAAAAAATTGATTCATAGACTTCACCCACGGATTGCAGCACGATTCACTTTGAAATCATAATGTTGTTGGGTTACAGCCAAAGCATCAGCAACATTAATTGCCAACACCAATGGTTTTTGCTGATAGTAATTACCCCATTGTTTTTTGGCTTCACCCAACACGTCTGGATTTGCTTTTTCTAATACATGAAAATGCAACCCCATTTGCTGTAATACATAGCGTACGGCAATCGTACCCGTACATACCGCCCACTCGACTTCCGCTACCGTGAGATAGAACACCAAAAATGCCACGATCATTTTGGCGTATTCCATGTTCTGAGAAGCAAGATTGCCAATTTCAATAATCTTTTCTCGAGCTACATCGCGTTGAATCATTTTCGTTAACGTCTGTTCAATCGGCTGTACGAGATATTGTTCTAAAAATGCCTGATGGGATTTGAGCGGTTCAATGCCAATCGCCACTTGAGTTTGCTGCTGAAATTCCCCCACAAATAAGGTGGAGGAAAAATGTGACAATGTTGCTTTATGCATTTCCTGATACTTAGTACTGATAAAAGCTTCCACCTGTTTTCGCTCAGGTTGACCTTCTTGCACAGCATGAATGTGAAGCAGCATCTTTTTTTGATGTGATAAAACTTGATAGGTTTTCTGGTTGTCTAATAGATTTAAATGTTCTAGCTTTGCTGTAGAATTTTTATAAACTAGATGATTCTTATAATAATTCAGACCATTAAATTTGGTTGAAAAATCTGTCCCAAAGATGAATGTCGTCATAGTCATCTCGCCATAAATTAATTCATTAAAAAATAAGTTTTGAAACTTAAAATTTACTTAAATCTTTATGACAATTTTATGACAACGCCACCACAGAAAAATTACAAATCATTAATATTCAATATCTTAATACATTTATACTTGTTTACATGAAATTTAAGATACAAAACAATATATTTAAACGGAAGATCAAAAAAACTAACTGAAAATTGTTATCTTTTACACTCTTCATTATACCCACCAATTGCTGATGAGATCTTTTATAAAGCCTAATCTGAGAAACCAAAATAAATACATGCTAAACACTTAAAATAATTATATTTTATTAAAATATATAAAGTATAAAATGACCATCTCCAATTTTTTAATTCACTCAAATGAAATTGATTATAGCTTACACTTAGTTTTAGTCTTGAACAAAAAAACTGTAAAATTCGTTGATAAAACAATATATTGAATAATTTAACCCATAACTACCCATTACGTCATAGGTCAAATATTGAATCTATTAAGCTTGAACTAAAGCAATCGCCAAGTCACCTGTACCGTCTAACTCCGAGACTTGCCCATCCAATGGCTGACTGAACTGAATACGCTTGATTTGAGACGCTTTTTCTTCAGAAAAGACTGGAATTTGGCTCATAGCGAATTCAGACAGTGCTGTGATGGTTAAAGATGGATTTACCCCTAAATTCCCCGGAACAATTGAGCCATCAATCACGCGTAGGTTTTTATAACCGAAGACTTGCCCTGTAAAATCCACCACACCATTCAATTGGTCACGCCCCATCGGCACACCACTCATAATATGAGCTGTGGTAGGTGTTCCCAATATAATTTCTGTCAATGCAGAACCAGGTTCTCCACCCAGCTTTTCAGCAATCAGTTTGGTGGCTTTTTCTGCCGCAGGGAATGAAACTGTCAATGGCGTGTCTTCGGGCTTTTGCACCGCAGTAATCCTATTTTTAAACAATCGATACCACTTACGGCGCCATTCCAAATGAATAAAGGCTTCTGACTTTTGCATGACCAATAAAATAATAGAATTTTTAGCTTTACCCTTGTAACGCAGGACTTTGTAAGTTTTCCACGGATGTAACAGTGTATTGAACACAAACTTCATAAAACGAATAAAACCTTGTCCTGTTACCATGGGTACATAAGGAATGTAGATCCAAGAAGCATCCGCCCCTTCAGGGAAACGGGTCACCTCAATATTGGTATCTGCATCGACTGAAATAAAGGAACTGATCGCTACGCCATCGTCTAATCGTTCACGCGTGTTGTTCGCTGTGGTTAAGGTTTCCGAATTGGTTCGAATCTCTTGCCCTAACAATTTTGAAATATTTGGCAAAGTCTTATATTGATCCCGCATTTTTAACAGCATCGGTACAGTGCCCATTACTCCTGCGGACAACACCACCCCACGACTGCGTAGACTATACTGACGAACGTGTTTCGCTAAAGTTTCTTTAACAATGATTTCATAACCTGCACTGCCATCTTCATTCAGTGGCGTGATTTTGATGACTTCAGAACTTGGACGAATCTCCACCCCATTACGCTCAGCAAAATACAGATAATTCTTCATCAGGGTATTTTTCGAATTATTACGGCAACCTAGCATACATGCACCACAGTAATTGCAGGTTTTACGTTCTGGTCCATCACCATTGAAATACGGGTCGTTCACCGTTTTATTTTGCTGACCATCCACTTGCGGAAAAAAGACGCCTGTAGTCACCGTTTTAAATGAATTTGCATAGCCCATCTCTGCGGCAACTGCTTTTAAGGTATGGTCTGCTACATTGGTATAGGTATTATGGGCTGTTCCTAACATGCGCTGCGCCAAACCGTAAAATGGTTTGAGCGTTTCTTTCCAGTCTTTCCGAATTTTAGTCCATGCCTCTGACTCAAAAACCGCATCGGGTGGAATCAAATGTACATTGGCATAAATTTGTGAACCGCCACCCACGCCTACGCCATGTAAAATGGTCGTTTTACTGGTAAAGGTAAATTGCATGGTGCCTTTCAGTCCCAACTCAGGCATCCACAAATAATTTTTGGTATCTAAATTGGTGGTTGGAAAATCATGGTCTTCACGGCGTAAGCCCTTCTCTAAGATCAGGACGTTATAGCCTTTTTCACTTAAGCGTAGTGCACTGACTGAACCACCAAAACCAGATCCGATGACAATCTGATCAAAATCAAAATGTTGATCACGCATTCTATTAACTCCTTTAATAGCTTTTTTTTATTTTTTAAACATGCGTCAGTCCTGAGCTTCAAAAATCATTCTAAAGCTCAACTGCCCTATTTAAGGGTTTAAACAGTAAAACTAAGACTTCATACGAATTAAAAAATTCAGCACCCAAGTGGCAAACTTGCCATACGGCGGCGCCAGAAATTTCAAACTCGAAAACCCTGCCTGATAAAATACTGGTCGCATTTTTGAGAACGTAAGAAAACCTTCATAACCATGATAATGCCCCATACCACTTGCACCCACACCACCGAATGGTAAGTCGTGTTGTCCAACGTGGAATAATGCATCATTCACAGACACACCACCCGACATGACACGACTGATATAGAACTCGACTAAACGCTTATTGTGACTAAATGGATAAAATGCCAGAGGTCGATCACGCTGCACAATATAGTCCACCACTTGTTCAGGGCTTTGATAAGTTTTCACCATCAAAATGGGACCAAAAGTTTCGCGCATATCAATTTCCATCTCATCTGTGCTGTTGAGCACCAGAGTCAGCGGAATTTTTCGTGTAGTGGCATCAGCTTCTTGTTGGTTTAAATTAATCAGCGTTGCCCCTTTGGCTTCTGCATCAGCAAGACTGTGAATTAAACGTTGATAAGCACGATGATCAATCACCGAAGTATAATCTTTACTATAAATATCAGGCACATGCTCTTGTACCCAAGCCTTTGCAGTTTCAATAAATTGCTGAAGTTTCGCTTCATGCACAAATAAATAATCAACATTGGTACAGATTTGTCCCGCATTAAACTGCTTCACGAACATAATCCGCTCAACTGCTTTGTCAATTGGGTATTCTGGATCAATGACCGCGGGTGATTTACCCCCGAGTTCCAAAGTCACAGGAGTTAAGTTTGCAGCCGCAGCCGCCATCACTTTACGTCCTGTAGCACCTGAACCTGTAAACATCAGATGGTCAAATGGCAGTTTGGAAAACGCGACGCCAATCTCACCCGTTTCATCAAAAATTTGTAATTTTTCTTTGGCAAAATATTTAGGGCTAATCTCAATGAGCAACTCTGCCAAATGACGCGAATTTTCCGACATTTTCACCATAGCGGTATTCCCCGCAGCAAACACGGCGGACAATTGCGAAAACATCAAATTAATGGGGAAATTCCACGGCACAATAACGCCAATCACCCCCAGCGGTTGAGGAATTAAGCGGTTCTTGGCACCAAAGTACATGCTGTGATCGACTCTGCGCTTTTGCACCTTCGTCCATTGGTTCAAATGTTTAATACTGCTATTGATATCGTCAGTTGCTGTAATAATTTCTGCCAGTAAAGTTTCATGACGTGAACGATTGCCATAATCACGATTTAAAGCTTCAATAATCGCTTCTCGATGATTCGTGATCATAGCTTTTAAATTCAATAAATGCTGTTTGCGTTGTGTATTGCTTTCAATGCCTTGCTGATGAAAGCTCGTGCGCTGTAATTGGAAACAGTCTTGTAATGTCTGTTCGATAACTGTTTGCTCTAAATGCGACTGAACTGTAAGTTGCATAGTCTTTCCTTTTAACGGCTAACGATTATTGACTCGTTCTTGATGCCTAGATGGAGAAAATCTCTCACTCTACTTTAACAAAACACTTGAATTGAGCTTGACTTTTTAGGACACTAACTTGATCTTTTAGGACATTCAGGAACATTGTTATGGCAAGTTATATCCGTGCAGCCAGTCTTGGCGGGTTCGAAGAACTTGTTCGTAGTTACGGTGTAAATCCTATAGAAATATTAAAAAAAGTCGGTATTTTGCCATCTTTGTTACGCGATCCAGATGCTTTCATTCATTATGATCATTATTTAAGTTTATTAGAAAATGCTGCGTTGCGCTGCCAAGAAGAATGTTTTGGTTTAAAACTTGGCGCACTACAAAATATTAGCACGATTGGTTTAATTGGCGTGTATATGTCCCGACAAGCGACCATTTTAGATGCGTTGAATGTTGCCCAAAAATATGTTTATTTACATGCCGAAGGCATCGTGTTTCAGGTTTCACAAGTAAATGTACAACTGTCTAAACTGACCTTTGTTCGTTTAAACGAATACAATGTCGATGTCCCACAAAAGTCACAACTGGCAATCTGCCTCGTGACGAATATTTTAAAAGATTTGATTGGACCGACTTGGCATGCAGAAAAAATCCATTTGAAACAACCGATGCCCAAACACCCTAAAGTATTTACAGACCATTTCGCTTGCCGAGTTGAGTTCAAAACAGAAGAAGATGCTCTCTATTTCCCAGCCAGTTTTTTAACACATAAACCCTACGCATTTAATGAAGATTTGGTAGATCAACTGATCGTACAACGACTGGAAACTCAGAGCAGCACCAAAGCTACTCTTGATCCTACATTGATTGAAAGCTCAGTCCGCATGTTAATGGCAACAGGTGATTGTAGTATTGAAAATATTGCTTTATGTATGGGTATGCATCCAAAAAAGTTACAGCGACTCTTAAAAATGCAAGGCACGACTTATCGAGATTTACTCGAAAACGTCCGCAAGAAAGAAGCGCTTCGTATGATTAACGCGGGTAATGTCAGCCTCACAGATTTAGCCTTACAACTCGGTTATGCAGAACTCTCAATTTTCAGTCGTAATTTTAAACATTGGTTTGGCATCAGCCCTTCCGAATGGCGTGATCATAATAAACAAGCGTTTACGCATTAAAACCGTATTGAGTCTTTTAGCATGATTTGATTGGCTTCAATCCGTGCCAACTGACATATGCTCATAGACATGGCATCACGCTAAATTCGCGAGAGAATACTTAACGCTTTCATTCAAAATTATTAAGATTAAACAGAGACTTATCGCATTAAATACTTTTCACAAAAATCAATATATAAAAATATAATATATTCATGATAAACATGGTAATTTAAAATAAACCCATACAAAATATAAGGTGATTTACCATGAGCTACACCGAACTTACACAAGAAATTTCTGCCAACATCAAAAGTATGCGTGATCAATCCCCCGATCTGATCAAGAGTTTTAATTCACTCTCGCAAGCTGCCATGAAAGATGGCATTTTGGATGCTAAAACCAAAGAATTGATTGCCCTTGCCATTGGCGTTGCCAACCGTTGTGATGGCTGTATTGGTTTTCATGTGCGTACCTTGGTCAAAATGGGCATGAGCTTTGAAGAACTGAATGAAGTGCTAGGTATCGCTGTGTATATGGGTGGTGGGCCATCGTTAATGTATGCTGCCAATGCTGTAACTGCATTTAATGAGTTTAATCATGCCGAATAATTCAGATATGCCTATAACGAATGAATGGGATGCTCGCTATGCCGAGCAAGATCATCTTTATGGTCGGGACGCCAATGTGTTTATTCAGCAGATCGCACAAAAAATTGACATTTTAGGTAATACCCTTGGGCTTGCCGAAGGTGAAGGTCGCAATCTGCTGTATTTGGCTGACTTGGCAAAACAACAGCAACGCCCCTTTCGCGCTGAACTCTGGGACTATGCTCAGGTTGCGCTAGATAAAGCACAACGCCATGCAGTTGAACTCGGCATCGCACTTCATACGCATAAAGTGGATTTAACTCAGGCAAATTGGCAAGAAAATCAATATGACAACATCATCTGTGTATTTGGGCATTTTAATGCGATAACACGCCAGCAGATGTTGCAAGGTGTTCGCAACAGTTTGGTTGATGGCGGATGGTTTATTGGTGAAGTTTATTCCACAGAACAGCTTGCCTATCAAACTGGTGGACCTCGGGTCAAAGCAATGCTGTACGATCCGATAGAATTTCTAAATCATTTTCAACACGACCATATTCAGCACTTTTTTGTCGGTGAAGTTGAGCGCTTCGAAGGACAGCTCCATCATGGCTTATCACACGTCATTCAATTTGCGATTCAGATCCGTAAGTCCGACGTATCTCAATAAACAACAGCACAGGATGATGATTCGTCCTGTGCTGTTTGAGTTGCATCTTCAGATTTGGCTTAGCTGGCTTAATTCAATATAGGCTCTTAATCAAACCAAAGCTTTCACCAACATTGAAATCGCCACCACAATCACGGTAATGGCAAAAATCTTTTGAATGACGCTGGATGGCACAAGGTTCGTTGCTTTACGCCCCAATAACATACCCACAATACAGGCAATCACAAAAGTTGCGGAAATACTGATGGGATACTGAAAACCATCCAATACATGGATTGAAATACTCACACCACCTATCAAGAAGATAATCATCAGTGAAGTGGCCACAATACTATTCATGTCTAGATCAGTAGCCTTGCGCAACGCAGGTACAATCACAAAGCCTCCGCCTACACCTAGTAGTCCAGTCAATAATCCTGCAACCACACCAATAAAACCCAATACAGAAGCCGTTTTGAAATTCCAGATGAGTCGTCCAGTCGATTTATTCACTTTACAAGGTGGATTTTCCATATCATTGACTTTATTAAAAAAGACTCGATAAGCCACCACCAACATCACTAGGCTAAAAGCAATGCTCAGCCATACTGGAGAAATGATATTGGAAAGCTGTACACCATAACGTGCCGAAGGAATACTAATCAGCGCAATCCAAATCGCAGCGCGATAACGCACGATTTTTTTGAAGAAACCCTGAATTGTTCCCACAAAAGCCGACAAGGTGACAGCCAATAAGCCGACTGGGGCTGCCTGAGCCACACTCCATCCCTGACTCGCCATCAGTGCAGGAACTGCGAGTATTCCTCCGCCAGCACCCGTCATGCCAAGCAAACATCCTATTGCCAAGCCTTCTAAAACTAACAACCACATGGTTCTAGACCTCTTTACCTCAAGGGGGACTCTTTTTAAAATAAAAGAGTCCCTCACCCATCTGTAAAATGACAGATAGGGACTTGTTTTTTAAGGAGTTAAAATAATTACCGTTTAGGTTTAACCATCCATTCATGCCCTTTGAGCATGCCATCCCAATACATCGGTGGAAGAATCTGCTCTTTTAATAGCCATGCCAGTCGTGTTGGTTGTTCACCATTAAGCAGCCATTTTGGAAAGCTTGGGAGTAACTTGCCACCATAACCAAACTCAGCCAGTACAATTTTTCCACGCTCTACGGTAAGTGGACATGAACCATAACCATCGTATTGGGCAAAGTTGGAACCGCCTTGTAAATACTCCAGTACATTCACAGCCACAATCGGTGCTTGCTTACGTGCTGCCGCTGCCGTTTTGGCATTCGGTGCATTCATGACATCACCCAAAGCAAAAATATGCGGATATTGGGTATGCTGTAAGGTATGTTGATCGACACTGATCCAACCTGCCTGATCAACCAAATTACTTGCCCGAATAAAGTCAGGAGCTTGCTGTGGCGGCACCACATGAATCATGTCAAAATCGGTTTCAACAATACTGCTGTTTTCACCATTCAGTTGCTTAAACCAAGCACGTTTTTGCAGACCATCGACCTTGATTAATTGATGGTTAAAATGCAAATTTGCGTCATAACGTTTGACGTATTCCATCAAGGCAGGTACATAGGCGGGCACGCCAAATAACGCTGCACCTGTATTGTAAAAATCAATCTGGATATCTTTAAGTACGCCCTGCTTTTGCCAATAATCCGCAGATAAATACATGGCTTTCTGCGGCGCACCTGCACACTTAATTGGCATAGGCGGTTGAGTGAAAATCGCCTTACCGCGTTGCATTTCTCGGACTAACTGCCAAGTATAAGGTGCTAAGTCATAACGATAGTTAGAAGTCACACCATTCTTACCCAGCGTTTCGACCAAACCCTCAATACCATGCCAATTCAGTTTTAACCCTGGGCAAACCACCAAAGCTTCATAATTCAGTGGCTTACATCCTTCCAGTAACACTTGTTTATTGTCTGGATCAAAAGCTGCAACAGCCGCTTTAATCCATTGCACTTGTTTCGGAATTAAGCTTGCCATGGTCCGCACAGTTTTTTCAGGCTTAAAAATGCCGCCGCCCACCATGGTCCAACCTGGTTGGTAGTAGTGAACCTCTGCGGGATCAATAATCGCAATATCTAAATTCGGCTGACGTGAAAGTAAGCTCGATGCTACAGAAATACCCGCAGCACCACCCCCTACAATCACCACACTAAACTTTGGAATATGCTCTTGTGCATGCGTCGATTGCTTTAAAATACGGGGTACTACACCTTGTAAGTCATAGCCTAAAGTTTTTGCTGTCAGTAACATTTTCTCTAAGGTCTGATCTGCCACTTGAGACAATGCCCAAAGCGTAATAGACCGTGTTCCCGATCGGCAATATGCCAATAATGGCTTTTGTGCCTGCATATAAAGTTGCTTAAACTCTTCGGACTGCTCATCAGTCACCTTACCGCTGACCACAGGCAAATACTGAATTTGAATCCCATACGGTTGCAAGGCCTGTTCAATTTCAGCCACATTCGGTTGATCAGCACCTTCACCATCTGGACGATTACAAAAGATGGTTTTAATACCACGTGCTGCGATCAATTCAATATCTTGTACAGTAATTTGATCGGCAACCCAGAATTCAGCATTGACTTGTTTTAATTGCATCTTCGCTCTCCTTTACTGACCACATGCTTTATTGGCGGGTAATGCGATATCAATTTTTTTCGGATATGGAAGATTTAAATTGTTCATAATTTCAACAAATTCAGCTTTGTTTCTCGCTACACCTAAACGCGAATTGTGCAAACGCTCATGTCCGACTGTCGAAGCTAAACGGCCTTTATAATCATGACCCGGGTAAACAATAGTCTCATCTGGCAAAGTAAAGATTTGAGTATGAATGCTGTCATACAAGGTTTCGGCATTCCCTTCCTGAAAGTCAGTACGTCCACAACCATCAATCAATAAAGCATCCCCAGTAAATACCATACCTTCTGCAACATAACTGGTACATGCATTGGTGTGTCCTGGGGTATAACGAGCTTCAATATTTATTTCACCTATCCGAATCGCACTACGATCAGTAATAAAAATGTCGCCACAACTCACACCTGAATTGCGATGTAATACAGTTTTACAGCCAAACTTTTCACGTAATAGATTGGCAGCGGTAACATGATCCGCATGAACATGCGTATCCAAACTATAGACCAGTATTAAGTTATGCATTTCTAAATACTGGGTATAGACGTCTATTTCAGAAGCAACTGGGTCAATCAATACTGCTTCACGTGTCTGCTCTGAAGCCAAGAGATAAGTATAAGTTGAACTTTCTACTTCAAAAAATTGATGAAAGATCATGTTGTAACACCTGAATAAATACGTTTCTTTATTCTTAAATTGCAAACTCAGTGCCAACTTTTAGCTTTTTTAATTATATTCATAAAAAACAATACATTAAGGTTTAAATTATAAATTCACTCTTCCATACTGTTTCATCTTTGTTTCATTTTATGTTTCAATAAGAAACAAATAAAACAGATAGTGAAACATCATGCTAACGCTTAGTTTTACCTTACAAACTCAGCTAGAATTATTTTTAGAACAATTACAAAGTCTTATTGATGAAAGTTTGATCTTGATTCAAGAACAGCAGAGCCAAAACTTTATTTATGAATATGGTACATCCGAGTTCAATAAAAAAATCATCACGACATTCAAACATTTAATTCAAAATACAGAACTGCAAACGGGGCTGATTCATCTGCCTGAAACCTCTGCACAATATTTATTGACCCGAAAAAAACTCGATGTACTTGATCAACAGTTTGTAGGCGAAATTTTTGTATTGCAGCCTGTTTCTTTAAATACGGTAAAACCAAAGCCTGTAACAGCATTATCTCTACAACAGACTTTTCATAGCCGCTCAAGTTCTATGCAGCATATGTTCTCCATTATTGAACGAGTTGCAATTACCGAATTTCCTGTGCTGGTTCGGGGGGAATCAGGCAGTGGTAAAGAACTCGTGGCACAAGCCATTCATGAACATAGCCAAAGAAGAAAACATCCGTTCATTGCCATCAACTGTGCTGCGCTCAATGCCAGCCTGTTAGAAAGTGAATTATTTGGACATGTTAAAGGGGCTTTTACAGGCGCAATTCGTGAACACAAAGGCGTATTTGAGCGCGCCGCAGGTGGCACATTATTTCTGGATGAAATTGCAGAAATCCCATTGGAACTACAAGCCAAATTATTACGGGTTCTCGAAACAGGAGAGTTCACGCCTTTAGGTGGTGAAAAATCGTTGAAGTCCAATGTCCGAATTATTGCGGCGACTCATCGTGCGCTACGTGAAGAAGTAAAATCTGGTCGTTTCCGTCAAGACTTGCTCTACCGTTTAAGGGTCATCCCGATTTTCGTACCTCCATTGCGTGAACGTAAAGAAGATATCCCCCTAATTGCTGAGTTTCTGCTGAATGAACATCGGACTTCCGCACATGCCCCTGTCCTTTCAGAGGATGCCCTGCAAACTTTAATGAGGTATGACTGGCCGGGGAATGTCCGCGAACTCAAGAATACGTTGTTATATGCACTGGCAATGGCGAATGGCCGTTCCGAAATAGGTGTTTCTGATTTACCTGATGAAATCATTCACGTATTGCAGGATTCTGTATCTGAGCCTGAAACATATGAACAAGCTGTGCAAATCAGTTCCACAAAACTGGATGCCTATACCTTGCAGCAAACCCTAAAGAAATATCAATATGACTTGGGATTAACAGCACAAGCCTTAGGAATTAGCCGAACCAGTTTGTGGCGCTACCGCAAGAAATTTGGAATATAATCCTTATTCCATGCGGGTTTGGGTCGTGAGTAAAAATAGCATCGGATCTGCATTTTGCATGGATCTGCATTTTGCATGGATAAGATGCTTTTCTCCCTCTCTTTTAATGCCATCAATTGCTAAAATAAAGCCGAAGCCGTTGCACCATTCCTTGATCTGATTTTTTGAGCAAGTTGTCATAATCACGTTGAGCCAGTTTCTTCACCAACGCCAACCAGATTTGGCGTTGCGCTAAACTAGAACCCCGTATAGAACCTAAATAATGTGTTTTTACCGACCCTACACCACAAAATTTTAATGTCGTATCTTTAAGTTGTCGTGTGCTCGGTTCGCCAAAATACCATTTATAAGTCCAACCTGCTTGGTCTAAGGTGGTAATAATTCTGGCCGTTTTGCGTTTTAAATGCCCCTGAATACGGTTGCTGTTTTCAAAATAGCTAAAGGCTTTGCCCGGAAGAAATAAACGATCAATAAACCCTTTCGCTACAGCAGGTAAACCGCCCCACCACACTGGGAAAATCCAGACCAAATGATCCGCACTCATTATTTTATTCCATGCTGCTTGTAAATCAGGTTCAAGCTCCATTCTTTGCTCATAGCCATATTTCAGATTTGAATCAAAATGTAATTTGCCAATTTCAATCACTTCAACCTGCAAGTCAGATGGTACACCTTCAATATAGGCTTGCGTTAAAGCTTGATTAAAACTGGTCGATGATGGATGAGCATTGATGACCACTATTTTTCTTTTCAACTGCTGACTCATATTCTTCTCTAGGTTAGAACAGATTTACCTTTTCGGATATCACATGATATCTGAAATAGACCTAGCCAAAATAACGCTTAAAGTTTAAGATATCAAGTGATATCTGAAATTTAAATTAATCTATGAAACCTACAAAAATTTCTCGTGATGAAAAACAAATTCAAACTAGAAATCAGTTAATTGAAGCAGGATTTCATCTTATATCTGAGCAAGGCTATACCGCTGTATCTATTCGGAATCTTTCAAAAAAGGCAGGCTATACTCAAGGCGCTTTTTACTCAAATTTTGAGCATAAAGAAGATTTTTTACTGACCTTAATGAAAATTCAATTTGAACAAGAAAATCTGCAATTACAGAAAATTATTACTCAAACAAATTTGCTTGAGCTAGACCTAAAAGCAGCGTTAGAACAGTGGTTAATCGATTTTTTCCAGAATGATGAATGGCTGAAAATTTCAATTGAATTGCAATTATATGCGGCACGTGACGAAATATTTTCCAATGAATATCAGCAAGTTTGGCAGAATCATCAGGCGCAAGTTTCTGAAGTTTTACAACAACTCATTCCAAATTTTTCTGCGGCAGAGTCAGCTCAGCATGAATACAAGCTTCTAGAAATTATCTCTTTGAGTTATGGCTTAGCACTTCAATATATGATTTTTAAAGATGATGTGCATAAATATGTAAATATTATGATGCAGCAACTCACCCAAATAATGCCAGCACGTTAAAGCTGACTCTTTCAATACCTATCCCCTCATCAAATCCCGCATCTAAACGCTTTAAAATAAAAGCAGCACAGACTGGATAAACATCTGGAAAAAGTGGATAGAGACAAGTGCTTAATCACGTTTCAATCAAGCTAAAGCTGATTGATTAAAGGATTGAGCACATGACCTCATCAAATTTACAACAATGGAATGACTTGGTGGATGGATGCATCGATTTCCGTCCTCAAGATGGTGTGTTTCGCGTCGCAAGAGATATGTTTACCCAGCCAGAACTGTTCGATCTGGAAATGGAATTCATTTTTGAAAAAGTCTGGATTTATGCCTGCCATGAAAGTGAAATTCCCAACAAACACGACTTTTTGACCGTTCAAATTGGTCGCCAACCTATTATTGTCAGCCGCGATGGCAACGGCGAGTTACATGCTATGGTCAACGCTTGCGAACACCGCGGTGCAACACTGACCCGTGTTGCAAAAGGCAATCAATCAACTTTTACCTGCCCGTTCCATGCATGGTGCTATAAATCTGATGGTCGTTTGGTCAAAGTCAAAGCGCCAAGTGAGTACTGTGAAGATTTTGATAAATCAAGCCGTGGGCTTAAACAAGGACGCATTGCGAGCTATCGAGGTTTTGTGTTTGTTAGCCTAGACACACAAGCGACAGACACCTTGGAAGATTTCTTGGGCGATGCCAAAATTTTCCTTGATTTAATGGTGGATCAATCTCCAACGGGAGAACTTGAAGTTCTGCAAGGCAAATCAGCCTATACCTTTGCAGGAAACTGGAAACTGCAAAATGAAAATGGCTTAGATGGCTATCATGTCAGTACCGTGCATTATAACTACGTTTCTACGGTGCAACATCGTCAGCAGGTAAATGCTACCAAAGGGGCTGAACTGGATACGCTCGATTACAGCAAATTAGGCGCAGGTGATGCTGAAACCGATGATGGTTGGTTTAGCTTCAAAAATGGACATAGTGTTTTATTCAGTGATATGCCAAATCCAACGGTACGTCCAGGTTATGAAACCGTTATGCCTTATATGGTCGAGAAATACGGTCAAAAATATGCTGAATGGGCAATGCATCGTTTAAGAAACTTGAACCTGTACCCTAGCCTATTCTTTATGGACCAAATTAGCTCGCAACTCCGGATTGTCCGTCCTGTGGCATGGAACAAAACAGAAGTCATCAGCCAATGTATCGGTGTAAAAGGTGAATCCGTTGAAGCGCGTCGTAATCGTATTCGTCAATTTGAAGATTTCTTTAATGTTTCTGGTTTAGGGACACCTGATGACTTGGTCGAATTCCGTGAACAGCAAAAAGGTTTTCAAGCCCGATTAGAACGTTGGAGTGACATTTCACGTGGTTATCAAGCTTGGGAATATGGTCCAAGCAAAAACTCAATTGATTTGGGCATTGAACCTGTTATCACAGGGCGTGAATTTACCCATGAAGGTCTCTATGTCAATCAACACGGTCATTGGCAACGCCTGATGCTCGATGGCTTCAAGAAAAAGTCATTAAAAATGTTCGACATCACTTTTCAAAATCAAAACGTAGCGGATGAGGTGTAACCATGTCACAACAACTACAATTTGCAGTTTCTCAATTTTTGTATAAAAAATCAGAACTTTGCGATAAATATGACTGGGACGCCTATCTTGATCTTTATGATGAGGACAGTGAATACCACATTCCGCAGTGGATTGATGACCACAATTATGTGCAAGATCCAAATCAAGGCTTGTCCTATATTTACTATGCCGATCGTTCAGGTTTAGAAGACCGTGTATTTCGCATTCGTACAGGTAAAGCGGCATCGGCGAGCCCTTTACCTCGTACCTTTCACAGCATTAACAATGTGCAGGTACAAACCCGTGAAGATGGTTTGGTTGAAGCCAAAGTGGCTTGGCATACCCTATATAACCGCCAAGGTTTGGAAGGTTCCTTCTATGGTCATGCGACTTATCTCCTCCGTCAAACGGAGCAAAGCTTCAAGATTCGTCGTCAGCACAGCATTTTGCTGAATGACAAAATTGATTCTGTTTTAGACTTCTACCACGTTTAAGGAGCATAGAAATGGGACATTCAGTTGCTTTAAATTTTGCCGATGGTAAAACCTTTTTCATCTCTGTGAACCAAGACGAATTGCTGCTTGATGCAGCAGTTCGACAAGGGATTAATTTACCACTCGATTGCCGTGAAGGCGTGTGTGGAACCTGCCAAGGAAAATGTGAAACGGGTATCTATGCGCAAGATTATGTCGATGAAGATGCCTTAAGTGAACGTGACTTGGCAGAACGAAAAATGTTGGCTTGCCAAACTCGGGTAAAGTCTGATGCCGCGTTTTATTTTGATCATAATTCAAGCATCTGTAATGCGGGTGAAACTTTAAAAATCGCAACAACAGTCACTGCCGTTGAATTGGTTTCAGAGACTACCGCCATTTTGCATTTGGATGCCAGTAGCTTTAGCTCTCAACTACAATTTTTAGCTGGGCAATATGCACGTTTGCAAATTCCAGATACCGATGACTGGCGCTCTTACTCCTTTGCCAATCGCCCAAATGCCACAAACCAATTACAATTTTTGATTCGCCTATTACCCGATGGCGTAATGAGCAATTACTTACGCGAGCGTTGTCAAATAGGTCAGACGCTACTGATTGAAGCACCTTTAGGCAGCTTCTATTTACGTGAAGTAGAACGCCCACTGGTCTTTATTGCAGGGGGTACAGGATTATCCGCATTTTTAGGTATGCTCGATAATTTGGTTGAACAACCCAATACCCCACCGATTCAACTTTATTATGGGGTGAATTCAGAGTCAGATTTATGCGAGCAACAGCGTTTACACCACTATACTGAGCAATTTTCAAACTTTAGTTATCACCCAATTGTGACCAAAGCATCAGATGAGTGGCAAGGCAAAGCGGGTTATATTCATGAACATTTGAACAAAGCACAACTGGCTGAACAAGCATTCGATATGTATTTATGTGGTCCCCCACCGATGATTGAAGCCGTTAAAAGTTGGCTCGATGAACAATCCTTACAAGACTATCGTCTATATAGTGAAAAGTTCTTACAAAGTAATACTGCTCGAACCTAATTTTAAAACCGAAATCGCGCATTCTTCATGGTAATTTCTAGTGAATAACGCAAAAAGAGCCAAGATTATCCTTGGCTCTTTTTTATTCCATCAATAAATACATATCTGATAAACATATATTCGGGCTTAAACATCAATACTCAGATCAAATAAAACTGATAAATCCGAAGATTTATCAGTGCATTCCGACTTAAACCACGCCAGCAAAGTCACGTAACATGCTAATAAACGCGTCTTTTTCCTGTTGAGGATATTTTTCAAATACTCCATTTTGATGGCTATCTGCGATTTCAAACAAATATTGTGCTGTTTGTTTGCCCTTTTCTGTCAATTGATACAAGTTCTCGTGATCTGAAAGTAGCCCTTCACGTTTTAAAATTTCCGCAGCGCGTTCTACTTCTTGCATCGGCATAGCAATATCCCGTGGTAAATCTTCCTTGCTTGAAGCAGTTCCACTGGCAAGCACTAACAGCAATCGAGATTCACTGGTACGAAACCCCGAAGCCAATTGCTTCGGAATATAATCCGTTTGATAGGCTTTAAAAGCGCGGCTCATTAAATAACAAACATTGTTATATAAATGCCCTTGTTGTGGAATTTCAGAAAGTGTTGGTTCACTGTGTTTTAGCTTTAAACTTGGATGTGGCATCACACATGAATATGCACCTTGATGATAGACCAAAGGACTGCGCCCTTGATCATGAAATTTCACCACTTTACCAATCATAATCCAGTGATCCCCCCCTTCAATAATCTGGTGACGTTCACATTCAAATATTGCAGAACAGTTTTCTAATAATAAACTTGCACCCTCACCTTCCTGATAATTGGTTCCTTCAAACTTATCAATATTGCGGCGTGAAAACTTGTTGGACAGTTCAATTTGCGAACCTGACAAAATATTGACGGCAAAATGTGTCGCTTGCTCAAACACAGCAAAACTAGATGATTTTTTATCAATGCTCCATAAAATCAGCGGTGGATCGAGTGACACTGAATTAAAGCTATTGGCAGTTACCCCGACCTTTTCACCCTGCTCATTTTGCGCAGTGATAATAGTTACACCTGTTGCAAAATTGCCTAATGCGCGTCGGAATTGCAAAGGATCTATGCTTAACGGTTGTACTTTTTGTATTACATTCATCTTTTTCTCCTTAATTTCCATATCACAAGGAAAAGGCTTAAATATCTAAAACTAAACGGGAGGATTTGGAACGAGAGCAGCAGACCAGAATTTGTTCATTACTGGCTTTTTCTTCATCAGTAAAATAAACATCACGATGATCGGGTTCACCTTCAATCACATCACACATACAGGTGCCGCAAACCCCTTGCTCACAAGACATTTCAATGTTGATGCCTTGTTTGGCTAGTGCCTGCAAAATGGTTTCACCCGCATCTACCAAAATAATTTTTCCACTCCGTTCAGCGATCACTTCAAATGCATCGCCCGAAGTATCGGTTTCAACTTGGAAATATTCTTTATGTATCTGTGCTTGTGGGAAATGATGGATCGTGGCGAGATTAATCACCCAGTCCATAAAACCCACAGGACCACAGGTATAAATATGGCTTGTTACATCAATATGCTGAATTGCGGCTTCAAAAAACTGGCGATGGCTCGCTCCTTCAGATTTAAAGTGGAACGTTGTAAATGGTGCCAGTTCGCCATTTTTAATTTCATCAACAAAAGCACAACGGTCTTCGCTCGCACCGCAATAATGCAGCTCAAAAGATGCACCCTCATGCGCTAATTGATATGCCATGGTGATAAGCGGTGTAATGCCAATTCCACCGCCAATCAATACACTGTGTTTGGCTTTTAAAAGTGGAAATAAATTTTTTGGCTCACTGACCTGAATTTGCATGCCATCTTTAATTTCATCAAAAGCAGATACTGAGCCGCCACGTGATTCAGGGTCACGTAAAATTCCAAGGCGGAACTTACCTTCGTCATTTGGATTTTGGCAAAGTGAATATTGACGCACCATACCATTCGGTAAGTGCACATCAATATGGGCACCTGCTTCAATTTTAGGTAATACTTCGGCATTAGCAGACTCAAATTCCATGACTGCAATATTGCCACCTTCTACATGGCGGTTTTTTACGACAACATCATAAAGTGTAGTCATTTTTGTTTTCTCCTTTTCACTTGCTTGGCACAAGGCTTAGCGCATGAATAAACCACCATTAATATCCCAAGTTGCGCCTGTGACGAACCCTGCATTGGGACTGGCCAACAACGCACAGGTTTCAGCAATAAACGACATACTGCCCAAAGCTTTGACTGGAATATTCTGGATAAACTGTTCCATTTTTTCGTCTGGCACCACGCTATGCACAATGGCTGATTCCATTGGGCCGGGAGCAACGGCATTTACTGTCACACCTTTAGCTGCAAATTCTTTGGCAAAGATTTTGGTTAAGGTCACAATGGCACCTTTGCTCGCTGCATAATGTGCGCCTGTTGCCGTACCACCATTTTGCCCTGCCAAAGACGCCATATTAATAATGCGCCCATAGCCTTTTTTCGCCATATACTGACCAATAATTTGGCAAGACTGGAATGTACCGCGCTGATTAACTCGGGTAATCCAGTCAAAATCAGCAGCCGTAATCTCCAAAACTGGGGTTGCCTTAGTGACCGTCGCGTTATTGATCAACACATCAAGCTTTGCAAATTTTTGTTCGATCCACTGCACCACGGCATGAAAGTCGTCTTCAACTGAAATATCCAGTTTCACTGGAAACATTTGCTCAGGAAACTGACTTTCTGCTTTGGCTTTTTCCGCCTTTTCCAAAGTACTGGCAGATAAAATTACCCGATGACCTTGGCTGGCAAAATATTCCGCAATGACATTGCCCAAACCTGAAGCAGCACCTGTCACTAATACAACCTGTTGCATGCCAATGCTCCTATAGAATGTAGCTAATACCTGCCAAGGTATCGGTAGAATTAATTAAATTAATGATTTTACGGTTAATTTTTAAACCTGCGTCGGTATCACGGTTTAAATGGTAAGTCACATCTGCGGTGTAGTGTTTGAGGTTCTCTTTACGGAATTCACGCAAGTTTTGCGCACAACGTAAAACGATTTCACCTTCCTCATGTTTTAAAATCCGAATACGTGAAATGCTCCGAACCGTATTTGCCTTGGGTGAAGTTGAAATTGCTTCGCCATTTTCTAAACGCTGAACACGCAATTTACGCATGTGATGATCGTCATAGGCATAGTTCAGATTGTTTTCATAATTGGTAAGCGTCGGATCAATTGGAATGATATACACGCCTTTTTCATTCCAAAGATTTAACCAAGCATCATGCTCAGAGTGATCCAGCATATCGGCTTCTGACCAAATAAACGCTGTGACTTCATTGAGTAAATTTAAATCAATTTTCATGTTCTTCCCCTTAAGCCGTCATCAACTTTTTCCACTGTTGATAGGCAGAGCGCATCCCTGTTTCAGCACTCACATCACTTTTCAAACCATCTTCAGTTTGTACTTCGCCCGCTAAACCACGGTTCAACATAATCCAGAGGTTTTCGCCTGCGGCTGCCCCTTTTTGCACACGCTCCCATGCTTCAGCATCATCGGGCGTACCAAACCCAAATGGGCCTTGGAAATGCTCATGCAAACGCAGGCGATATTGATTCGCAATTTGTGGGCCGCCATCCATGGTAATCACGGAGTGATGAATCTCTGTTTTATCGACGGAAATCGGTTGCATGACGCGGAAAAACGCCATTGAACAAGCGATGTTCGGGAACAGGTTTAAGTTAAAACCAGAACCGCCCACAGCACGTACAATACGACGCACTTCCAGTTCTGCATGACCTTCATCACGCAATGCTTGCGCTAAATCTTCAAAGCGTTCCTGAATTGGACGTTCCATTAATTCTTCGTCTAAATCGATCAGTTCTGGAATCATTACCATCACGCTGTGACCATTGCCTAAGTCTTCGACAAAACCGGGTTGATTTTCAAAGTTAAATAATTCTTCCGTTTTTTCATCGACTGAACTTAAGAAAGACTTGTGTACCAATGGAAAATGATAAGCATCAGTGGTGTTTTCAAGCTGGATTTTCCAGTTCCCTGGGAAGGTAAAACGATGCTCGCCTAAAACTTTCACTGGATAACCTGCACCTTGTTTCATGAACAAATCAATCCACTTTTTCGCAGGTCCAAGAAATTGTTCTAAAGGCTCAACCTCATGATTAAATGACGCGAAAATCATGCCGTTATATTCTTCAACACGCAGGCTGACCAATGGCAATTCAGATTTATCTAAACATTCACCATAACTTTCTGGGGAAGGAACGCCGCGCAGTGTGCCATCTAAGGCATAACTCCAACCGTGGTATGGACAAACAAAGCTATTGGTTTTGCCTTTTTTGTGTTCACAGACTGTCGCAGCACGATGGCGACAACGATTCAGCAATACATGCACTTTTTTCTTGCGGTCACGAACGACGACGACGGGTTGTTTACCAATATTGATGGTTTTATAGCTGCCGCCTTCAGGAATTTCGCTAGCATGTGCTACCCATACCCAAGTGCTATAAAAAATCTTTTCCATTTCTTCATCAAAGATACGCTCATCTTTGTATAAAGACGTATGTGCACGATCACTTTGCACCAATGTTTCATAATCCACACCAATATTCAGTGTTGAGATAATTCCATTCATTTCATTAATCCTTTGATAAATTGGTAATTTAATTCTGGGTCGGGACAGGTAATTCAGCGTCACTCTGCCAATTTGTCACTGGTCGGCTAAAAATATTCTGGGTTTGAAAATGCTTGATCTTCCAACTGCCGTCCGTTTGTTGGGCAAATTTCACCTTCAGCTTGGCGCTATTTAAATGACTGCGTCCATCGCGGAAAGTGGAGGTTTGCAACATCAGCCAAGTCGCCGTGGCATACTGTTGCTGTACTTCAATTTGCTCCGAACTGACAAAGTGAGCATTCATGACAAAGTGAGATTCTGTTTGGGTATAGCTTTTGAACATGTTGTAAATGGCTTGCCAAGAATCATATCGCCCAAAAGATTTGGCGTACTTTTCCCCAATACCTTCCCAAATGCACTCCGCATCAAAAAGCTCCATCAGCTCATCTAAATTGGTCTTTGGACTCAGCTCATCACAAATTTCCATATAACGATTGAGACAGTTACGGATGGCGTTATGTGCTTCCAACTGTTCTAAACGTGAGAGGATTTTTACCAAATTCACCTTGTCATCCATGTCTTGTACCTTAACGTTGAATAATCAATTCACGTCCAACACGTGCTTCGACTTTGCAGTATTTCCATAGTTTGTAAGGACCTTCGCCCACAACCGTGGTTCTGAACAAATTACACGCCGCATGTACAGTTTCAATATCAGGTACATCTGCCAATAAATAGGTCGTCCATGGCCAACCCGTACTAGGGCCAACCATACTTTGGTCATCATCGAGATTGCCAAAAACATGTACGCCCGGCAGGTCATGAATTGCGTTCCACATCTCACCAAATGCCGCCCAAACCGCTTTTGCTTCAGCAGGTTCTGCATCAAAAAAATTCTGATTAATACCCATGCAGAACAACACACGTAAAGTTTTTTTAGCGTCCATTTTTATTTCCTTCTCTCAAGTTTAAATTTATAAATATCCTGGGCTTGGCTTTAAGCCAAAACGAATTGAACCCGCATTTTGTAATGTGGCATCGCCCATAAAAGCGTGCTGTGTAACGACATTGGTGTCATTTACAAAACGGCTAAATGGATTCTGGGTATAAATAGCAGTCATGCCTGCTAACATTTGCATTTTTCGCGTGACTTTGGCGCAAACCCGAGCAGCATGGGTACAGGCCAAACGCATATCACTAATCTGTTGTGTGGTTGCTACACGCCCTGCAACGACTTCGTGCCAAACGCTATCCATGGTTTGATAGAACCATGCTTTGGCTGCCTGAAATTCTGCATCTGCTTGGGCAAATTCATATTGCGTCACAGGACGATTCGCAATTTCTGCACCACCTGTAATCGATGCTTTGCCCGGTGCTAAAATTTGAAATTCTTCTAAAGCGGCTGCCGCCACACCAATACCGACAACAGTTAAAACTTGGGTCGCTAGCGAGAGTGACGGATATTTAAAAAAGGGTTCTGGTAGTTTGGAAGGTTCGCCACGTACAAATGTCCAATGCTTTTCGACCAGTACATCTTCCACAACCAAATCGTGACTGCCTGTGCCTTTTAAACCCACTGTGTCCCATGTCATTTCAATTTTGGCTTTATAGGCAGGCATCACTGCCATACGCGGTAGGCCCTGCATTTCATTATTTTTTAAAGGTGAAATACCAACGCCTATAATGTCTGCACCCATGCAACCACTAGAAAACTTCCAACGTCCACTAACTCGAACGCCTTCATCGGTAATTTCCGCAGGCTGAGGTGGGAAAATGCCCCCTGCGAAAACCACATCGGGTCCATCTTTATAGAGTTCTTCAAGTGTTGCTTCTGGCAGACTGCCTAAATAAGCGGGGCTCATCCCAAAACTTGCCACCCAACCTACCGAACCATCCGCCTTAGACAAAGTTTCAATCAGTTCACAAAACTCACGTGGTGAAACAGCATCACCACCAAAGCGTTTTGGCACAAGCGCGCGGTAAACTCCCAATTGCTTGAGTTTTTCAATCATGTCCTGACTAACAAAGGCTTGATTATCGAACTCGCCCGTACAGGCTCTTGCTCGAATTTCTTGACATAAAGCATCAAGATCAACGGCTTTTTCTGGTGCTACAAACTCCATTTTAGATAATTCATTCATTATCTAACTCCTTGTAATATATTTGTTTTATTGCGAAAGATATTTTGCAATCGCGCATAATTTTTCGTCTTGCTGATGCCCAGCAACCAACTGTAAACCTACAGGGAAGCCATCTTCTGTCTGTAATGGAATTGAAATGGCAGGGTGTCCAGACAAATTAAAAGGACGAACCAAACGGGTTAAATTTAGGAATGCGACTGTATTTTCGGCATCTTTTACTTTTGGTGGAATTTGCGGCAATGTTGGCAAAACCAAAGCATCGTATTGATTTAATAGAATATTTAATGCTTGAGTAAATTGTAATTTGACCTGTTCTGCCTGTTTCACCTGCTCTAGGCTAGTATCCGCTGCTTTTAATAAGCGTTGCTTTACATCGGCACCAATTAGACCCGTCTGTGTTAATTCACCATAAGCCTGCCAGTTTTCATAATTGATCATCTGCATGCCTGCATCATAAGCGGCATCAAACGAGTCGATGGTTTCACGCGGTAAATCAAGCTGATGCTGTACAAAGAATTGCTTAATACAACGGCATACCTCATCACTCGCAGCTACATTTAAATAAGCCAACTTGGGTGGCTGTTGCAGCTTTGCAGCAGGCTGAAAACTTGGCTCAATAATCTGCATGGCAACTTCAAGCATTTCGACTGAATTTGCAAAAGGCCCGACACAATCTAAACTGCTTGCGGCAGGATGCACTCCTTGACGACTGACACGCCCAAAAGTCGGTTTTAAACCATAAATTCCACAGCATGCAGCGGGCATACGAATAGAACCACCTGTATCGGTTCCTAAAGAGAAATCTGCCAGTTTTGCCGCCACTGCCGCAGCCGACCCACTTGAAGATCCGCCTGGAATTAATTCAGGATATTTAGAATTAAAAGGTGTTCCAAAAGCATGATTAATGCCCGTAATGCCAAATGCCAATTCATGTAAATTGGTTTTGGCTGTGATTTGACAATTGGCTTTCAAAATATTGTCGACCACTTCTGCATTGTGTTCCGCAGGTTGGGTATTTAAGTAAGCTTTACTGCCTGCAACTGTTTTAAAGCCTTGAATATCAATCGTATCCTTGATCATGACTTTAAGTTCGCCATGTCCTCGCGAAAGTGATTGTGCAATAATATTCATTCACTTTTCCATGTATTTTTATAACTTAATATAAATATGAGAAATTTAAATATAATTGTCAAGTAATTTTTACAAGAGTCATTTAAGGCAAGCTGCAAAATTTTGTTTATAATAGATTTCTCAATTTTAACTAAGTCCTTGCTTAGCCATGCTGAACCATTTAGAACAATTTTTACCTAACAATGAACCAGAAAGTCTTAAAAATTTCCCCTTTTTCTGGATTTCTCAAGTCAATGGAAAATATTCACAACTAATTGAAAAATCAATAAAAAAATTAGGAATAGACAATACGCGTCGTAAAATTATTCTGAGTACCAATGCTTTAGGTGAAGCCAGTATTACTGACATTGCCAATCTTTCTACACTCAAACTCACTACCGCAACCAAAGCAGTGTATCGCTTAGTGGAAGATGGCATTGTTGAAGTTTTTTCTTCCGCGACAGATGAACGTATTTCTATGGTAAAGCTAACAGATAAAGGCTTAAGCCTTGTCGAACAGATTAACCAAATCAGTGCCGTTACTTTAGCAGGCATTCTGAATGCCTTTTCTGAAGATGAACTTCATCATCTGAACCAACAACTAAAAAAACTATTTGAATTAATGCCCTCTAGCTAAGTCTTGCTTTTTTAATTGTATTCAGCAGTTGATGAGTGAAGACTCATCTGCTGCACTCTTCTCTCCTGCAAACTCCTATCTAAAATTCTAAGAATAAACCTTTGATCTAAAATTATTTTTTAGCTTAGCCGAGTAAATAGAATACCCATAGGGTATTTTTAAATACTCAAAAAGTAATGGAATTTTACATATAAAAAGAAAATAATCCTGCAATGATCAACTTCTCAATCGCCGAACGGCTGACTGAATTCTAATTATTTTTCCTAAAAATATTATTGATCAAATACAAAAGTTAAGCCTCTGAATCTAATCCGCACTAAATCCATCCGTTTAGCGCAAGCAACCTTATTCAGAAATTTCAAACCGAGCAAGCTAAATACAAAAGGACAAATCAATGGATCATGTAGATGTCTACGTAGAAAAAGCGGAGCATAAAAAAACCCATCTGTATTCATGGTATGTGGTCATACTCTGTATGCTGGCCTATATCTTCTCTTTTATTGACAGACAAATCTTGGCGCTGATGATTGAGCCAATTAAAGCCGATTTACATTTAACCGATACTCAATTTAGTTTATTACATGGCCTCGCCTTTTCCTTGTTTTATGCCTTTATGGGCTTACCCTTAGCCTATATTGCTGACCGTTTTTCTCGCCCTAAACTTATCTCTATTGGCATTATTGTTTGGAGTCTTGCAACAGCAGCCTGTGGCATGAGTAAAAACTTTCTTCAGTTATTTTTATGCCGTATGGGCGTGGGGATTGGTGAAGCTGCATTGTCTCCAGCAGCTTACTCCATGTTTAGTGACATGTTTAGCAAAGACAAATTAGGACGTGCTGTAGGAATTTACTCTATTGGCGCATTCTTAGGCGGTGGTATCGCATTTCTCGTAGGTGGGTATGTCATTAAACTGCTTAAAGGTGCAACTTTAATTCAAGTTCCCTTATTAGGCGCCATGAAAGCTTGGCAAGTTGCCTTTCTGGTGGTGGGTTTACCCGGTATTTTCATTGGTCTGCTGTTCATTTTGACCGTACGGGATCCTGAACGTAAAGGTCAGCACTTGAATGCTTATGGCCATGTCGAAAAAGGTGAATTTAAGCAATGTTTACAATTTATCCGTAAACATGGCAAAACCATTACTTGCCATTATTTAGGTTTCACCTTTTATGCTATGGCTTTATATAGTCTAACCAGTTGGACGCCTGCTTTTTACATTCGCAACTTTTCGCTTTCACCGACTGAAACTGGCTATATGCTCGGTTCCATTATGTTAGTTGCCAATACCTTAGGTGTTTTTTGTGCTGGCTGGCTCAATGACTGGTTCATTAAGAAAGGCAGACAAAATGCACCGATGCTCACAGGTGTGATTGGTATTATTGGATTAATTCTCCCGATCTCTCTTTTCACCCAAGTGCAGAATTTACACATTTCGGTAGCGTTACTTATTCCTGCCATGTTCTTTGCCTCCTTCCCTTTGGTGATTTCTGCAACCGCTTTACAAATGTTAGCTCCTAATCAATTTCGTGCTCGTCTGTCTGCCATTTTCTTATTGGTCAGTAACCTGATTGGTTTAGGTATTGGCACCACTTTAGTTGCAATTTTGACTGACAAATACTTTGGCAACCCAATCATGGTGGGGTCTTCATTGTCAATTATTGGTGGCACATCCTGTGTGTTTGCTTTCATTCTCTTGCTTAAAGGCTGCAAATTTTTCAACGACAGTATGCAACGCGAAAATTTACATTAATTGCCATTTTAATCTCTGCATTCTGATGTCTGTCCCAAAGTAATGTTTTGGGAAGGCACTTCAGAATATTTAAAAAGTTAATGCCCGATATCAGCATTTACCTCTTGGAAATAATATGCAACGCTCACCGTATTTCAAACAACAAAAACTCGCCCTAGCCACATTAATCATATTCAATGGATTTTCAATAACAGCTATTCACGCAACTGAATCTACAGCAGCATCAGCAGATGAATGGAAATTTACCCTGAGAAATGCGTATATTGACCGTGATTTTGATAACACTGGTGTCAAAGATACGGGCAGTTGGTCGCAAGCAGCCTCTTTATTCTATAAATCTAAAATGCTAGATACACCCTTAAATATTGCCGATCAACCTATCACAATTGGTGCTGATGCTTCTGTGCAATATGCCGTGCGTTTAAGTTCAGACAAGCACGTTTCCGATTCCATTCTTCCTTTTGATAAAGTTGAGCAATCACAAGCATCAGATTTTTTAAAATATGGCGCAACTTTAAAACTCGGTTATGGTAATTCCTTATTAAGAACGGGTGAACTCTGGTTGGATCTGCCTGTGACTTCGGTGGATACCAGTCGTCAGTTATTAACCTCTTATTGGGGAACCAATCTGCGCTCGCAAATTACCGATCAATTCCAGACGGAAATTGGTCGCATCGAAAAAGTCTCACCACGGAATGAGGAAGAGTTTCGTAAATTTTCCTACACCTCTAAAGGTGTCACACACTATTCAGATGGGTTGAACTATATTGACCTACGTTATCAAATTACCCCAACGTTAAAGGGTGAATATTATTTTGGCAATCTGGAAAATTTATATAACACGCACTATGCAAGTTTAGATCACACATGGAAACAAGCCAATTTTTCGCTTAATTCAAAACTGAAATATTTTAATTCTAAAGACCATGAGAATACGTTCACTATTGATGCGCAAAACATTGGTCTGCTGGAAACTTTGAAAGTGAATAATCATTCTTTTGGCTTAGGCTATCAGCAAATTATTGGCGATTCTGCCTATCCATTATTAGATGGTTATTTACCTGAAACCTATTTCATTAACTGGAACGTTACAGGCTTTGCCAAACAAGATGAAAAATCATATCACTTCATTTATAGCTATGATTTTAAGGACTTTGTACCAGGGCTAAGCACTGCAGTAAAATGGGTCTATGGTCATGATTTCAAATCATCCACTGGTGAAGATAATCAAGAAACCGAAGCCAATTATGTACTGAATTACGCTTTTCAACAGCCTTATCTCAAAGGGCTCGGCTTTCAATATATTCACATTGATTATAATGTGAAATATGGTAATGACTTTGTTGAAGACCGTATTTTCATGAATTATATGAAAAAATTTTAAAGCTATACTTTTTCGCCTAGATGCCTCATACAGGATGAGGCATCTTTTTTGTAGAATGTGTCAACGACATCCGATCAATTTAAGTTTTTAGAAATGTTCTCAGTCCGATAGATTTCTTCAATACACTCTAAAATTTTTGGAATATACGCACTTTGGTCCATGTTGCGCATCGACAACGAAATTGGACTATGGGCTTCTAAATCTAAAATATTCAGATATTCGACATTTTTCATGCCAATGTCGCAAGCACTTTCTGGAATTAAACAAATGCCCTCGCCTGAGGCAACCAAACCCAAAGCCATGTGAATTTCACGGACTTCCGTCCACTTGGTTGGAATAAGCCCCAGTTGGGTAAACATGGCTTGTATAGTGGTTGAAAAGTTCGGTTTAGGGGTATTGGGATAGGAAAAAATGGTTTCATTCACAATTTGCGATAAATACACGCCAGTTTCCTGATAAGTATTTAAAGGATGCTTTTTAAAAATCGCCAGTTTTAATTTTTCTTTGCGTAGCAACAGTCTTTTAATTGCAGGGTCACTGATCGGCAACCGACCAAAACCAATGTCGATTTTACCTAGTTTTAATGCCTCGACCTGATCCTTGGTGCTACATTCAATCAACTCAACTTGAATATCTGGATTTTTTTGACGGAATAAATAAATAATTTGTGGCAATAAACCATAGAGCAATGAACTGACATACCCAATTTTTACACTGGTATTGACTGCGTTGATTTTCTTGATCATGGTCGTGGCTTGCGCTGCATGCGTTAAAATCTGCACCGCATGTTGATAGAAATATAAGCCAGCCTCCGTCGCTTTTAAGGGTCGAGAACCTTTTTCAAAAAGATCGATCCCCAATTCTTCTTCTAATTTTTTAATTTGGCGAGTTAATGGTGGCTGAGCAATAAACAGCTTTTCCGCAGCTTTGGTAATACTTTGCTCTTCAACCACGGTCACAAAATATCGTAAATGTCTTAATTCCATTAACATACCTTTTTAGTATTTTAAAATACCAGTCCATATCTATTTTAGGTCATTACATTCTTCTATGGTATACAAACAAGTTCGAAACAGTTGAAACTTCATGTATAAAAGCATAGAAACCATACTCGTGGATATTCCAACAATCCGCCCGCATCAACTGTCTGTGACAACGATGCGTATTCAAACATTGGTATTAGTAAAAATAACAACTACGGATGGTTTTGTCGGTTGGGGCGAAGCCACCACCATTGGTGGGCTGAATTATGGCGAAGAAAGCCCCGAAAGTGTTAAAGCCAATATTGATACTTACTTTGCACCATTACTGGCTTCAGTGAAAGCGTTAAATGTTGCACAAACCTTAAAACTGATCCGTAAAAATATTAATGGTAATCGCTTTGCCAAGTGCGCCATTCAAACTGCGCTGCTGGATATTCAAGCCAAACGTTTAGGCTTACCCATCAGCGAATTACTTGGTGGACGTTTACGCGAAAGTTTACCTGTACTGTGGACACTGGCTTCGGGTGATACCGAAAAAGATATTGCTGAAGCGAAAACAATGATTGAGCTGAAACGTCATAACACGTTCAAACTCAAAATCGGTGCACGCCCTTTACAGCAAGATGTTGATCATGTGATTGCAATTAAAAAAGCCTTGGGTGCAGACATCAGTGTACGTGTAGACGTAAACCGTGCTTGGTCAGAACTGGAATGTATCCGTGGTATTCAGCAACTTCAAGATGGCGGTATCGACCTCATTGAACAACCGTGTGCTATTCAAAATACGGATGCTTTAGCCCGTCTAACTCAGCGTTTTGACGTTGCCATTATGGCAGATGAAGCCCTTACAGGCCCTGACAGTGCTTACCGCATTGCTAAAAGTCATGGTGCAGATGTCTTTGCTGTCAAGATTGAACAATCGGGCGGACTGCTCGAAGCCTGTGAAGTTGCCAAAATTGCGAGTCTGGCAGGCATTGATTTGTACGGTGGCACCATGTTGGAAGGTCCTATTGGCAGTATTGCCTCTGCACATGCCTTCTCGACCTTCGAATCTTTAGCCTTTGGGACAGAATTATTTGGTCCATTACTACTGACCGAAGAAATTTTGAAAACACCACTTCGCTATGAAAATTTTGAACTTCATCTGCCTACAAGTGCAGGTTTAGGCATTGAAATTGACGAAGACAAAATTGAACTACTACGACGTAAAGACAAGGAAGCCGTAAATGTTATTTCACGTACGCATGGATGTGCATATTCCGCTTGATATGCCCATTGAAAAAGCCAATGAAATTAAAGCTGTTGAAAAAGCATATTCTCAGGAATTGCAACGCTCTGGAAAATGGCGACACATCTGGCGTGTTACGGGACAGTACTCCAACATTAGTATTTTTGATGTTGCGAGTAATGAAGAGTTGCATAACATTTTACAAGGTTTGCCACTCTATCCATTTATGAAAATTGAAGTGATGCCTTTAAATCGACACCCTTCTTCTATCCGAGAGGATGATTCATAGAATCTGAATCACCATTAATCTGTATTTTAAACATAACAAGGACTGTGGCATTAGAACCAAGTAGCTAAATCAATAGCCAATAATAATGCCATCCATAATCTACATACTTCAGGAGTTATAGTATGAACCGTCAACAAATTGATGCACTTGTAAAAAAAATGAATGTCGATACCGCACAAGGACCTGTCGATGCACGCATTCAACAAATTATTGTTCGTTTGCTTGGCGATCTATTCCAAGCCATTGAAGATTTAGATATCCAACCCTCTGAAGTTTGGAAAGGCTTGGAATATTTTACCGATGCAGGTCAAGCCAATGAACTTGGTCTTTTAGCTGCTGGCTTAGGTTTGGAGCATTATCTCGATTTACGTGCCGATGAAGCAGATGCCAAAGCAGGTGTTACAGGTGGTACACCACGTACCATCGAAGGTCCTTTATATGTGGCAGGTGCACCTGAAACTGTAGGCTTTGCACGCATGGATGATGGCAGTGAATCGGACAAAATTGATACTTTAATTATTGAAGGGATTGTCCGTGATGCAGACGGTCAAATCATTGAAAATGCAAAAGTTGAAGTTTGGCATGCGAACAGCTTAGGCAACTACTCATTCTTTGATAAGTCTCAATCGGACTTTAATTTACGCCGCACCATTTTAACCGATGCACAAGGTCAATATGTGGCTTTAACCACTATGCCTGTGGGTTATGGCTGCCCTCCTGAAGGCACAACGCAAGCCGTACTGAATAAGTTAGGTCGTCACGGTAACCGTCCTTCACATGTGCATTATTTTGTCTCTGCGCCAGGTTTCCGTAAATTAACCACCCAGTTCAATATTGAAGGTGATCAATATTTATGGGATGACTTTGCTTTTGCAACCCGTGATGGTTTAGTCGCAACTGCGGTAGATGTCACTGATCCTGCTGAAATCCAACGTCGTGGTTTAGACAAACCATTTAAGCACATCACATTCAATATTGAATTGGTCAAAGATGCGGCTTCTGCTCCTTCAACTGAAGTTGATCGTCGTCGTGCGGTGGCTTAACGCTTAGAAATAAAATTATGAATGAGCTAAGACAACTCTTAGCTCATTCCATTCAGTTTCCAAATAACGCTACATTTTTTTAATTTCCAACTCCCCTTTTCGACATTTGATATTTGCACGAATGAAGCAGATCCGAAAATCAATGTATGGGTGCTTTACATGATCAATAAATCAACCGCTTCAATTCATGAAGTTTTATCCCAGATACAAGACGGCTCAACCATCATGATCGGTGGTTTTGGTACAGCAGGACAACCTGCTGAACTGATTGATGGCTTAATTCAACTCGGCATTAAAGACCTTACCATCGTCAGCAACAATGCTGGTAATGGTGACTATGGTCTGGCGAAACTGTTGACAGCGGGTGCCGTGAAAAAAGTCATTTGTTCGTTCCCGCGTCAGTCCGACTCTTGGGTCTTCGATGAACTCTATCGTGCAGGCAAAATCGAATTGGAACTGGTCCCTCAAGGCAATTTGGCCTGCCGTATTCAAGCTGCGGGCATGGGACTCGGGGCAGTCTTTACTCCAACAGGCTTTGGCACCTTATTGGCCGAAGGCAAAGAAACCCGTCACATCGACGGTAAAGATTATGTACTGGAATACCCGATCAAAGCTGACTTCGCTTTGATTAAAGCCCAACAAGGCGACCGTTGGGGTAACTTGGTCTACCGTAAATCTGCACGTAACTTTGGCCCGATTATGGCGATGGCAGCCAATGTGACCATTGCTCAAGTTTCTGAAGTGGTCGAACTCGGTGCGCTTGACCCTGAACACATCATCACCGCAGGTATTTTTGTTCAACACGTGGTGCAGGTTCAGCCTGAACCTGTGGCTGTGTAATCGGGAGAACATCATGAGCTATCAAAAACTCAGCCGCAACCAAATTGCAGAACGTGTGGCACAAGATATTCCTGATGGAGCTTATGTCAATCTCGGTATTGGCTTACCGACTAAGATAGCCAGCTATCTGCCTTCAGACAAAGATGTGTTCTTACATTCTGAAAATGGTTTATTGGCTTTTGGTCCACCACCAGCCGCAGGTGAAGAAGATCCTGAACTGATCAACGCAGGTAAAGAATACGTGACCATGTTACAAGGCGGAGCCTTTTTCCATCATGGGGATTCTTTTGCCATGATGCGGGGTGGTCACTTAGATATAGCCGTCTTGGGTGCCTTTCAAGTGGCAGCCAATGGTGACTTGGCCAACTGGCATACTGGTGCACCCGATGCGATTCCGGCTGTGGGTGGTGCAATGGACTTAGCGGTCGGTGCCAAGAAAGTGTTTATCACCACCGACCATGTGACCAAACAAGGTGAGCCGAAGATCGTGGCTGAATTGAGCTATCCCGCGACAGGTTTGAAATGTGTCGATCGTATTTACACCGAACTGTGTGTGATTGATGTCACTGCTGACGGTCTTAAAGTGATTGAGAAAGTGGACGGTCTAAGCTTTGCAGAATTGCAGGCGATGACGGGTGCTCCGTTGGTGGATGCGACACAACAGAATTAATGATTGGAATCCCCCTAAATCCCCCTTTGCTAAAGGGGGACTTTTCCAGCATCAAGTGCGGTGAGTCTCCCTCCTTTTTAAAGGATGAGAAGCATAGCTTCGCAAGGGGGAGGATTAAGAGAAGAATAGACATGAAAAACGCTTATATCATCGATGCCATTCGTACCCCATTCGGCCGTTATGCGGGTGGTTTAGCCCCAGTCCGTGCCGATGACTTGGGTGCCGTGCCGATTCAAGCCTTGATGCAACGTAATCCTAGCGTAGATTGGACTCAAGTCGATGACGTGATCTATGGCTGTGCCAACCAAGCCGGTGAAGACAACCGTAATGTTGGTCGTATGTCGGCATTGTTGGCAGGTTTACCGGTTGAAGTTCCAGCCACGACTGTGAATCGCTTATGTGGCTCATCACTCGATGCGATTGCCATGGCAGCTCGTGCGATTAAAGCCGGTGAAGCGCACTTGATCATTGCAGGGGGTGTGGAAAGCATGTCACGTGCGCCCTTTGTGATGGGTAAATCGGAAACGGCTTATGGCCGTAGTCAGAAGATTGAAGACACCACCATGGGTTGGCGTTTGATCAACCCGAAGCTGAAAGCTATGTATGGTGTAGAGACCATGCCGCAGACCGCAGAGAATGTGGCACAACAATTTCATATTGATCGTGCAGATCAAGACCAGTTTGCCTTGACGAGTCAACAGCGCACAGCAACCGCGCAAGCTCAAGGCTTTTTTAAACATGAGATCGTCCCTGTCAGTATTGCGCAGCGTAAGGGTGATCCGATTGTGGTGGATACAGATGAACATCCTCGTGCATCGACCACACTCGAAGGTTTGGCTAAACTGAAGCCAGTCGTCACAGCAGAAGGCACCGTCACAGCGGGAAACGCGTCAGGCATCAATGACGGTGCGGCTGCTGTACTGATTGCTTCGGAACAAGCCATTGAACAGTACCAACTTAAACCACGTGCCAAGATTATTGCATCTACGGCTGTGGGGGTTGAACCTCGCATTATGGGCTTTGCCCCAGCGCCAGCGATTAAGAAACTTCTTAAACAAGCCAATCTGACATTAGAACAGATGGATGTGATTGAACTGAATGAAGCGTTTGCGGCACAAGCACTGGCGGTTACCCGTGACCTAGGTCTTGCAGATGACACGACACAGGTGAATCCAAACGGTGGGGCGATTGCTTTGGGGCATCCACTTGGTGCATCGGGTGCGCGTTTAGTCACCACGGCTTTAAACCAATTAGAACAAACGGGTGGAACTTATGCGCTATGTTCAATGTGTATTGGTGTTGGTCAAGGTATTGCAATGATTATTCAGCGGGTTGAAGGCTAATTTAGACAGATCGCTAAGTAAAAGATAACTTAAGGAAGAACAGTATGCCTATTTTAACCACGCCTGATGTGCAACTGCATTATCAAACTTTTGGTGATGCCGCCAATCCTGCTTTGGTATTTTCCAATTCTTTGGGGACCAATTATGGCATGTGGCAGCAGCAGTTTAATGCTTTAAAAGAGCAGTTTTTTGTGGTGTGTTATGACACGCGCGGCCATGGTGCTTCATCTACCCCGCAAGGTCCTTATCGCCTGCAACAATTGGGTGAGGATGTGATTCATTTGCTGGATCATTTAAAGATTCAACACGCTGCATTTTGTGGGATTTCTATGGGGGGCTTAACCGGTCAATGGTTGGCCATTCATTATCCTGAGCGTTTTAGCCATGTGGTGGTGTGTAATACGGCGGCTAAAATTGGTCAGGAGCAGGCTTGGCTGGATCGGGCGGCTTTGGTCAGATCTCAAGGTTTACAATCCATCGCGGACAGCGCAGCTTCGCGATGGTTTACAGTTCCCTTTATCCAAAGCAACGCAGCAACGGTTGCAACGCTTTCAAACGACTTAGGTGCTGGCAGCCCAGAAGGTTATGCGAGTTGTTGTGAAGCTTTGGCTAAAGCGGATGTTCGGGAGCAATTAAAGACGATTACGGTGCCTGTATTGATTGTTGCAGGACGGCAAGATCCTGTGACGACAGTGGCAGATGCTGAGTTTATGCAAAGTCAGATTCCAAACAGTCAGTTGGTAGAAATTGATGCATCGCATATTTCTAATGTGGAACAGCCAACGGCGTTTAATCAGAATCTTATGAATTTCTTACAAGTGAATGCATGTCTATAGGCATACATTCATTTAAATACATCATATTTTAATAAGATCAGCATCATCCAAGTGATCATAAAATTGACCAGATCACTTGGATTTGCTATAAAATTGTATCGATCTTAAGGACTAAGATCTGAATAAGAAAACCAAGCGCATGGAATGGAATCTTCAAGTATATGCCTGTTATTAAACACTTAAAATAAGGATATTGATTCCTTCACTGAATACTTGTTGAAAGCAGCATTTTTTGGCAATTCTGGTCTGTATCTTGCATTGATCTTTATATATTTTGCGCACAACTGAATCATCTAAGTGCAGTATTTACACCCGCTTCAAAATTCTTCCGAGCAGAATTTTCAAAGGTGAAATACAAGCAGGAGTTAGCCAAAGGAATAACGATATGTATCAAGCCAACTCTTCTGAATTAAATGGACGGAATTTCCAGCAGGAATCTATTTTTTCTCCCCATAATTTACTTTTCAACCATCAAGATATAAATGAAATCTGTAAAAATGTGGGGCAAGTTTTTAAACCTCACCTGTTAAAAATCTCCAAGCCACAGAAAAATTTTAGTGCAACCATGCACCATATTAAAACAGGCGCCCTGTCGATTAGCCGTCTAGTCTACGGTGCGGATGTGATTATAGAACCTGACCATTTAGACAAATTTTATTTAATCCAGATTCCAACCCATGGTTATGCTGAAATTGAGTTTGGACGCCAAAAATTTATGTCCTATTCGCAAGTCGCATCCATCATCTCACCGCAACAATCTTTACGGATGCATTGGCATGCCAACTCTCCGCAACTCATTTTAAAAATTTCTAAAGATGATTTTCTGCATCATTGTCGCCAACATATTCCTGACACTGACAACACTCCGCTTATTTTTGATCCTAAGCTCGATTTTACTAGCCAAAATGGCAGCTACTTTTTGCAATTGCTCCGCACCTTAATGGATGCACTGGCATGCGACAAACATCCACTGCATCATCCATTGGCTTTTAAACAGTTTGAATCGAATCTATTAAACGCGCTGATTTATGGGCAGCCCAATAATGGCTTGGATAAAATTGATTCTTATAAAGATAAAACGATTTCGCCACACTTTATTAAACGGACTGAAGCCTATATTCAACAACATTTACATGAGCCGTTAAGTGTGGAAACGCTGGCCGAACAAGCGGGTGTAAGTGTTCGTACTTTATTTACGGGCTTTAAAAACTATTTGGGCACGACCCCAATGGCATATCTGAGAGAATTACGTTTTGAGCAGGCACACTTAGAACTTGTACGAAATGAACATTTAACCGTTACGGACGTGGCATTTAAATGGGGATTTATGCATTTAGGTAGATTTTCTCAAGAATATAAAAGACGCTTTGGAACTTTGCCATCATCTACCCGTCGTTGTAGCTAACCCACTTAAAATGCAATCTACAATTCAGCTCTAAAAGAAATAAATCGCCTTTTATCCTGCATGGGATAAAAGGCGAAGTTGAATTAGAAATGATGAATATAACGAACTTGCATTCGCGTCCCTTCAGGACGATTTTCTGCATCTTGTTCAAAATAGGCATTGGCAACCACATGGTTATTTGGTGAAAAACTGTACATTGCACCTGGACCAATTGCCCAAACTTTTTCTTTACGTCCTTTTACTTTCTCGCCATCCACTTCGGTATCGGTGATTTGCTTTAACCAGTACCCATTTAGCCCTAAGCGAAATTGTGGCGTAACTGCATAATCTGTAGCAAAGTTCGCGTGCAATGCCTGCCCCGCTTGAAGCTCATCTGCACCTGAAAATGCATAACTTGGATCATCATTTTTAAAATTATACAGATAATGAATGCGTGTCGAAGCCGTCCATTTTGGATTAAACCAGTAGGTTGCAGCCCAATACGGATTCAACGAAACGGCATGATTACTTGGATTGATATCTTTTTGTGCACTGTAATCCCCTGTTGGCAGGTTCACTTGGAACTCAATCCGATGTACAAATTTTGGACCTGCTGCGCCCATAATTGGATCGAATTGCACAAAAGGACCAATCATGACATCGCCAAAACCACTTTGCGACTTGATTGCCAGATTATTCAAGCCATCGTCCATATCCATTTTGCTCACAAATGGAATCAGAAAGTTAATCCCTAAACTGGCATGATCGCCTAATTTAACATTAGATAAGTAGCTAATTTGCTCCAGGATCACTTGATAGTTGAGGTCTGTTTTCGGTAAAGGGAGTTTGTTCCCATTTGCATCGACCAATTCATCACTTTCATAGTTTTGAAAATAGGTCTGTGCATACCAACCTGTCCCCGCAGGTAAGCCACCATCTAAAAAGCTGGTCATACCTAAATTTACAGTCGGCAAATCATAGGCTTGAGCCATAACAGAAATACAACTCAAACTACAGAGCAAAACACTTTTTTGTACTACATGAGACTTCATTGTTTTTTCCTAAATAAAAAAGTCACGATGTTTCATCGTGACTAAATCTTTAATTGCTTAGCTCTGGATGAGCAGCCGCGACTCGGTATTTCCCCGCATGGAAAACCAATGGCTCTCCCTGCCGTTGTTGATATTGCTCAATTTGACCAATAAAAATAAGGTGATCGCCTCCTTCGTATTGGGTCACATTTCGACAGACAAGGGTTGCCAGTACATCCTCCAGAATGGGTACACCTACATCACATTCTCGATGTGCAATTCCTGCGAATTTATCGGCAGAGGCTTTGGCAAAATGTCCTGAAAGCACATGATGTTCTTGTGCCAACATATGAATCGCAAAATGTTCAGCATCAACAAAATCTGACATGCTTGGGGCAGTTTTAGACAAACTCCATAAAATTAATGGCGGGTCGAGTGACAAGGAAGAAAAAGAGTTCGCAGTCATGCCTACTTTACGCCCCTGCTTACTGCGTGTCGTGATGACCGTTACACCTGTTGCAAACTGCCCAAGTAAATTCCGTATTTCTCTTGGGTTTTCAACGTTTACTGGCTGTAATGCCATATCTTCAATGCTATCAATCATGAGTAATATCCTTTTTACAAAGCCCGATTAGGCAACTTTTTGAGCTGTTTTCATGGCAAGAAAATGCTGAGCCTGTTCCGCATCAAACCACCATGGTGCAAAATCTCGTGGGTCATCAAAATTATTTGCCATCACTGAAGCAATCGCTTGGTTCTGGCTGGCTGCTGCAAGTAATTCCACAACATGCGGTTGCGGTGGTAACAGCAGACTATTGGTCCACGCCACGACTTTTTCGGCATAGGCCCAATAACGCTCAAAGGTTTGTTGCATCCATGCCTCACTAAAGATCTGATCATCATTAGACAAAATGGCATCGAAATAAATTTTGCTGCATTTGGCAGCATTATTTGAACCCTGACCTGTAATTGGATCATTTACGACTAGCGCATCGGCCATACCAAAGATTTTTTTACCTGAAGGCAGCGTCAAAACAGGTTTACGCACTGTTGGTGGGAATCGACCTGCCAAATAGCCGCCTGCATCGGTAAGTTCAACATTGCTGCAACGCTCAAATTCCCATGGCACATATTTTTTAAGCAGTTCAAGGCTGCGCTGTAAATGCTGTTCAGGCGTTTGTACATCTTGCCAACAGTCCATGGGGCCGTTAGGAATGCCTTCAAAAACCATAATGTCGCATGGTCCATTAATGGTCAGTGCTGGGAAAGAGAAGTATTCCCCCACTTCTGGAATGATGTTGAAAGTGACGCGTGAATACGGCGAGACGGGTTTCATGCCTTTGACATAGGTCAGTGCCAAGGCACGTTGCGGTCGATCAAAAGTGCTTCGTTCCGCATCACGTTCAAATTGCTTGACGACCTCACCCTTTCCTGCGGCGAGTAAGACCAACTCATATTCATTGGCCAATTGCTCTAGTTCTTCAATATCAACATCCTGAATGATTAATCGACCACCACGTTTTTCAAATTCCTGCATCCAAAAGGGCATTTTTACGCGCTGATCGACCGATTGTGCATAGCGTTCCAGACGCGCACTCCATTCAAATGCTTTGCCACCATGTTCAGGATTGACCAAAGCCAAGCCAATTCCTTCCACTGCAGGACATTGTTCTTCCCAAAAGTTCAGCCCTAAGTCCCGTTCTGTTTGTAAAGCCGTATGAAACATACATTGACTCGACATGACTTTGCCCTGACGGATTTCATCGGCAGTACGGTTGGTAATTAAGGTCACGTCATAGCCTGTATCTAACAGACCTAATCCAAGTTGCAGGCCTGATTGTCCTGCTCCAACAATTGCAATACGGCGCATGTGCTTCTCCAAATTTCTTAATGTTCTAAATAATGAATGTCTGTTTTAGCTGGCTAAGCGTGGAATGGCGGGTTGTGCCCCTTCAGGTCCCATGACCGAATATCCACCATCAACGGCATAATCTGCCCCAGTTACAAAACTCGCTGCAGGTGACAGTAAAAACTGCACCACATTGGCCACTTCTTCTGGATGTCCCAAGCGACCCAATAAGTGATAATCCGCAGCCACGTTATCTGCTTTTTCACGGTTGTTGCCGCTGACTTCGGCAATCACCCGTGACCATGTCCAACCTGGGGAAATCGAATTGACCCGAATGCCATCTGCGGCAAAATCCATAGCCATACTTTGAGTTAATTGGCGAATAGCCGCTTTGGATACGGGATATAACCAGCGTCCTGTTTGCGCATACTTGGCAGAAATCGAAGTAAAATTCACAATCGAACCACGATGCTTTTTTAAGTCTGGATAAAAGGCACGCGTTAACTCCACCACAGACAACACATTGACATCCAATGCCTTTAGCCAATCCTGACGAGAAGACTGAAAACCATCATCCAAGTAAGTACATGCCAAGTTCACTAAACAACTGACTTCACCCAAATGCTGATGAATGTTCTTGACTGCCTGCTGAATCGCAATATCACTGGTCAAATCCACTTGTATGAACATCACGTCATAAGGAAAACTTTCTGCAATTTTCTTTCCGTTGGCATCGATATCCAGAATGGCAACGCGCGCGCCTGCATTCACCAAAGCCTGAACCACGGCTTTACCAATGAGAGTTGCACCGCCACTGACCACGGCAACTTTGCCTTTTAAATCAATGTTCATCATCACACTCCCTCACCAATCGGTTTACCTTCGCTGCTGTTCCATGACGGCATCAGCGTATTGGAAGGTAAATCTTCATTCAGGAGTTTTTTAGCCGTCTCAACACCTGCCACAGGCAATCCTTCAGGGTTGAGTAAACCAATTTGCACCAGTACCGATGCCTGATCCCAATAAATATGTTCATGACACAGTTTAGAACCGCGAAATTGAATAACACCCAGCATTGGAATTTCGACATATTTGCCTGTTGGTTTCACCCCAGGGAGTAGCCAATCAATTTCGGTGTCGTGGGTAAAACTCATGATGAATTCATCGACCACCTGTGTTGATCCGACCGTGCGTGAAATAGAGGTAATCTTCATGTCTTCAGGGTTTTGATGGACAAAATGGTAACGATAGAAACGCGCTAACTGACTTTGACCCACACCACCTGTCAACGTTGGAATATGATTGACATACGGTTCAGCCACCATGGTTGCCATCGTCGCAGGGACATCTCGAGTATCAAACTCATGCCGAATATGCTCTTCCCATAACGCCACTAAGTCATAATGTGGTCCAATCGTGTCATGCAGTGCAGTCACTGTGCGCTCATGGGCAAATCGGGCTGATGGTTTGTGGTAATGTTCACTTTTCGGTCTAGCAAAGGCATGATCGACATCTTCATAGACATAGGCTTTGACATTGCTATATTGACTCGCGGCTTGCAAAATTGCTTGTCGCGCATCTGGTGGCGTAAATTGATCTAACTCTGCAATATGCAGCACCAAACGTCCTTTTAGGTTTGCCAGCTCATCCAGTACATTTTCTAAACCAACCCCGTAGTATCCAACGGCGCAAGTAACTTCTGGCAAACGACAGGCAGCTAAATATGCCAGTTTTCCGCCCAAGCAATACCCAACAACACCCAGCCCTGTAGACGTATCGCATTCAGGTCGTGTTTGCAGATAAGCCAGACTGTCCTGAATATCTTCTACGCCTAAATTTTCATCGTATTGCTGATAAAGTGCATAAGCTTTTTGAAAATCTTCTGGGGTATAGCCCAATTCAATATTGGCTGCACTACGCCAAAATAAATCAGGAACAAGAACGGTGTATCCTTCCTCGGCAAGAAAATTTGCCTTTTCCCGCATTGCAGCATTGACCCCAAAGATTTCCTGACACAACACAATGCCTGGACCTTTACCTGAAGATGGGGCGACCAAGTAAGCACTAAATTGTTTACCAGTCTCGGTTTTTATCTGAATCGTTTGACCAGCCATAATCGTCAACTCCTGACTTTGTTATGGCTTTATCTTCTATCCAAATTTTTAAGATGACTGTCCAAAAGCTGCGAGCACTATCCAATCCATGCGCAATTCTAAATCGCGTTTCTAAATATGAATGCTTCTTTTGCTTGTGTAGGTGACCCAAAATAATCTGTAAAAAAAACTATCCTGCACGAATGGAAAAAATGGATGAAGTTCAGGAGTTAGTGGATAGTCCTCTAGGTATAAAAATAGTTCAATCAAGATATGTTCATACCTCGCGATATCACAACTTACTCTACCGTTTAAAGAGTCCTGATACCTATCAAAATAAGGTTATGACTCTGGTGTAAATAGAACACCCTTCACTCATGCTCATGACATAAGAACATTGCTCACGCAAAATTCATCCATCAATGCCATGAATAAATTTGTATAAAAAGGGTCAATCCAACCGAGTTAAATCATACTTTCAAAGGAAGAATTATGAGAACAATTGAAGCAACCAATATTATCAATCGAGAGAAGCTCTCCCCCTTACAATGGCTCGTCTTTATTCTGGGTTTTTTGGTCTTTTTCTGTGATGGTCTAGATACGGGAATTATTGGCTTTATTGCGCCTGCTTTACTGGATGATTGGGGCATTAGCAAACCACAACTGGCACCCGTACTCAGTGCCGCATTAGTCGGCATGTCAATCGGTGCGATTATCTCAGGTCCCCTGTCCGATAAGTTTGGTCGTAAAGGCATTATTGTCACAACCACACTGCTATTTTCAGTATTTACCATTCTTTGCGGTTTTGCCAGCTCTACCCAAGAACTGATGATTTACCGTTTTATTACGGGGATTGGATTAGGTGCAGCTATGCCAAACATCAGTACCATGGTGTCTGAATATATGCCAGTTAAGCGCAAAGCCTTCCTCACAGGACTCGCAGGTTGTGGTTTTATGTTAGGCATTTCTTGTGGTGGTGTATTGTCCGCTTATTTACTCGAAGGATTTGGTTGGTCTAAGGTCATTATTCTTGGCGGTAGTATTCCTTTACTGTTGGTGATTGTCTTGCTACTTGCATTGCCTGAATCAACACAATCGCTGATTGCACGTAACCGCCAAGATAAAGCACTCACCATCTTAGAAAAGATTCAAGGACATCCTTTTAATGAACCTGTGAAACTGGTCTTGCCACAAACCGAAACCACCAATGAAAATCCTGTAAAAATTGTATTGGGCAAGTACTTGTGGGGTTCAAGCATGTTGTGGTTATGCTGTTTTACCAGTCTATTGGTGTTTTATCTTTTAACCAGTTGGATGCCAACTATTTTAAAAACGGCGGGCTTTAGCACACAACAATTTAGCTTAATTGCCGCAATTTTCCCTTTTGGTGGCGTAATTGGCGCAACCATCATGGGTTGGTATATGGATAAAGTGAATCCAACCACCGTAATTAAATATGCCTATCTCATTGCATTCGGCTTATTCCTTGTTGCAGGTGTAGTCAGCTCAAATATTTTGTTGCTCGGCATCACCATTTTCTTGATTGGTGCATTGCTTGCTGGTGCGCAGTCTTCATTGCTACCGTTAGCAACGATGTTCTATCCAGCCGTTTGCCGCGCAGTTGGGGTATCTTGGATGCATGGCATCGGACGGATTGGCGCAATCTTAGGTGCATTCTTCGGTTCACTCATTTTTACCTTTAACTTAAGCTTAGGTGGCATCTTCTTTGTACTGGCTATCCCAACTTTCATTTCATTTATAGCTTTAACCCTAAAAGTCATCTATGAAAAATCCAAATCTAAAGCAATATATAACTTAGAAAATTCGGTCTAACACATTTGCATATCGCATAGAAAAACCCCTGATGAGATTTCTCAATCAGGGGTTTCTTGTATCTAATCATTTATTCACGCGACTTATTTTTAGTTTCACTTGGCTTTTCACCAAACTCCTCTTTATAGTCTTGGGAAAAACGACTGAGGTGAGTAAAACCCCAATCGTAAGCCAGTTTTGAAATCGATAACTTAGCACTCATATTGGTATGACTTAAAATTTTATAAATTTGCTGCAAGCGATATTTGCGCAAAAAAGACATCGGGCTAGTACCATAATATTGCTGAAATTCATCGTACAGTTTTGACTTTGAAACACCTGCCAAACGTTGTAAATCATCAGCACGAATATCTTCATGTGCATGCTCAATAATAAAATTTTTAACTTTGCGAATATAGATCGGCTCTTGTTGCTGTGCATGTACTTTTAATGCCGCAGAATAATTGTGCTCCTGAGAAAGCAATAACGCCTTAATCACAAAATTTTCATAGTCATCAGACAACATTTGCAAGCCAAAAAAACCATTATTCTGTGCATTAAACTGCAAGAAATTTTGAATATTTTTCCACCATGCATGAATTAATTGTGTCGAATCAATGTGCATTTCTGGATTAAAAATAATGGGCTGATCAATGGACTGATTCAACAAATCTGCCAAAACCATGTGCATACTTCGCTCAGGAATCACCACCTGCAATTTCTGGCAATCACGGTCAATAATTAACTCCTGACAATCATTATTCGAGACAATTAACCCTCTATTCTCATCCGAAACATAATTTTCACCACGAATACTTAAAGCCTGTTTCCCCTGTAAAGGCAAGCTAATACTGTAGGCTTTTAAATTGGAAATATTGATGGCAACATTTGCACCATAACGAATCGTGCCAATTGCCATTTTTCGATTAGGTAACCGCATACCATCATAATGAAAATCTAAGGTATCACGTGCACTTGTCTCTAAACGATGCTCACCACAAATGCTCGCCATTAAATTCTGAGCAAAATCTGCTTGCCGAGAATAGTGGTTCACATTCATCTGTTGGCTGAGTGATGTCATATCCTTTTCACCTAGCTAAGACCCTATTGCTTAAATCAGCAACTTTTATGCCAATCAAAATCCTTCGATTGGTCATTCTTTTATCCATTCATTTAGACTATATCTCAAGACAAAATCTTTTTCCTTTTTTAAATGAAAAAATTAATTTTGTGAAATACCTCTAGAGTATATTTTTATATCAAACTGATTCAGCAAATTTGTTTTTGTTACATGTTTTCCCAGAAATGATGAACCAATACATTTCTTTGTATTAAATTATAAGCAAATAAAAGGGCTAGTTTTACCAGCCCTTTAGATTATCAATTACCTCGATAGGTCGAGTATCCATAGGGGCTTAATAACAAGGGAATGTGGTAGTGACTGACACTGCCATCAACTTTGAAGATAACGGGGACTTCTGGGAAAAAAGTGCTCTGATTATTCTTTTTGAACCAGTCACCAGTTTTGAACGTAACCTTATAAATCCCTTGTGCTAACGGCTGATTTTCAGGAAAAAGTGCCGCAATACGACCATTTTGTCCTGTAACTTGCTGATTCAGCTTCACCCAGTGATTGCCAGAACTCTTTTCGAGCACTACTTCAACATCAGCAGAAGGTAAACCATTTTCTAGATTTAACACATGCACACTTAATGGGTTATTTTGTGCAAACGTCATTGATGTCAATAACAATGTTGAGAGTGGTAAAAATTTCTTAAACATAATGGAATCCTTAACGATTAAAACTAGACTGAATGGCTGCCTCAGCACAATACTGGTCATTTTTGGCACCTCCTGCACCCGCAACCCCAATTGCACCGACCACCTGATTTTCATAACGCACTGGTAAACCACCCCCTAACAACAGCAAATTAGATAAAGTGGTTAAATTTTTTGCATCACTGTTTTCATGGGCATTTTGACTTAACAGCAAGGTCGCTGTTTTGGTCGATAAAGCGGTATAGGCTTTCTTTTCGGCTGCGCCCAAATTATGGGGGCCGACATTTTCATGCCTACTTGCCATCAAGGTATTTCCTCCCCGATCAACCACAACCACAGCAATGTTGTGCTGTATTTTTTGACAAGCAGCCACTGCGGCATCAACAAGGATGTGTGCAGCTTTGGAATCGAGTGAATAAACTTGATTCAATTGAACAGTTTGTGCAAAAGTACTGCTACTCATCAGCATTACTGTTAAAACAAGCCCTTTGAGATTGTTCATCATGATTGCCCCGAATTAAGTTTTACAAAATCTTATACAACCTGAATGATTTGAAGCATGACAATCACATTACAAAGTTGTCATCTTCAAAATGAGTCTAAGCAAAATGTGTATTCTAATTATCGAAGATGAAGTGAAGATCGCCTCATATCTGGTGAAGGGCTTAAATGAATCTGGCTATGCGGCTGAATGTGTTCATTCAGGGCTCGAAGGCTTGGAAAAACTAAAAATGCAACCTTATACCTTGGTCATATTAGATGTGATGCTACCCGATATTGATGGCTGGGCAGTCTTAAAAGTATTGCGTCAATTTTCCCATATACCCGTGATTTTTCTCACTGCCAAAGACCAGATTATTGATAGAGTCAAAGGTCTGGAACTGGGTGCCGATGACTATCTGGCCAAACCTTTTTCATATATTGAATTACTCGCGCGCATTAAAAGCTTGCTGAGACGGCAACAGTATGTTCAGGAAAACGAGCTATGGATGGGCAATTTAAAAATGGACTTAATCCATCATAAAGTTTGGCGTAATGAGCAGTTAATTGAACTCAGTAAAAAGGAGTTTAATTTATTGCACTTTATGCTACGGCACCCAAATGAAATTATTACGCGCAGGCAAATTGCTTCCGAAGTTTGGCATATCAATTTTGATACCGATACGAATTTTATTGATGTCGCGGTACGACGCTTACGCAGTAAAATTGACGAGGGGCATGAGATAAAATTAATTCATACTGTCCGTGGCTTGGGCTATAAAATTTCGGTTGAAGCATAATGTTCAAGCCCATTCGCTCTTTAGAACTCCGATTAACGCTATTGGTTACAGGGTGTGCTGCAATGGTCTTGTGCGCTGTAGCATTTATGACCTATCTGGGTATCAACCAGATTTTAATTGCTCAGCAAGATCGGGCTTTGGTTGAACGAATTGAGCGACTGGAAATTTTGCTACAAGACAGTAGCAATATTGAACAGATTATTGCTCGTCCGAAGCTGTATCAAAACATGTTGGGAAATCAGGATAATTTGTTTTTATTGATTCAAGGCGATCAGATTCTCATCAACATCAATCCTCTTGGCATTCCGCTGCCTGAATTTACCCATCAACCCCAGATTCAATTCCAAGATTTATCGGTTCATGCTTACCCCACCCGTATTGCTTGGAAAACCATTCACATCAATCAGCAGCCCTATGTGTTAATTGCAGGCAAACAGTGGTCTGAACGTTTAGCCATCATCTCGCCTTTTCAAAAACGTCTTTTCATTTATGTATTTACAGGCATCTTGGCCATTTTCATACTCTGTGCCATTGCTAGCCGTCTGGGATTGAACGCATTAAGAACTCTGCGAGAGCAGACTCATGCCATCAATATTCACCAACTTGAGCAGCGGCTCAATCTGATTCATCCCCCTCAAGAGATTGAACAACTAGCATCCGATATCAACGCCATGCTTGACCGTATTGAAATGGGATATAGCCAACTGAATCGCTTCTCTGAAGACATTGCACATGAATTTAGAACCCCATTAAATAATTTAATCGGGCAAACCGAAATTTTACTCATGAATGAACGTAGTCCCGCACAGTATCAGGAACTCTTGATTTCCAACTTGGAGGACTATCAACGTTTAAAACGAATGATTGACAGCATGTTATTTCTCGCCCGCGCAGATGCACACAAAGTTTGCTTAAACAAACAGAAAATTCAGCTCAAATCATTTATAGAAAATATATTCAGTATTTTCGAGTATCAAGCTGAAGAACAACACTGCAATTTTGTTTTAAGTCTTGAAGCGACTGAGCTATCGGCAGATCCAGAACTGTTACAACAAGCGCTGTATAATCTGATATCAAATGCGCTCATTCACGGCGGCAATCACCGAACTATTTATGTGCTTAGCCGCCGAAAGAACATTAATAATATGCAGATGATTATATTATCTGTAATCACCAGTGGTTTAGAAGTAGCCCCTGAACATTTGCCTCATCTCTTTGAGCGTTTTTATCAGTGCAGCTCCAGCAGACAAAGCCCTCATCAAACGGGCGGTTTAGGCCTATCGATTGTGGCATCCATTTTGACGCTTCATCAGGGAATGTATCAGGCAGTCAATAGCACAGAAGGTATCTGTTTTGAACTGCTATTCCCAGAAGCGTAATCCACATTCGCACTCATTTCATCTCGTGTCTGAAATCACTCTCAATTCTCCCATCCACCAGATTAATGGTTCGATCACAGGTTGCCGATAATCTAGGATCATGAGTCACCAAAAGGACTGCACAGTCATGTTCGCGATGTACTTTACGAAATAATTCAAACATTTCCGCAGCAGTTTGAGTATCCAAATTACCTGTCGGTTCATCGGCCAACAATAGTGCAGGCTGAGTAATCAGTGCACGTGCAATCGCCACGCGCTGCTGTTGGCCCCCAGAAAGCTCATTCGGTTTACGGTCAGCGAACTTATCTAAGCCTACGGCGGCCAATAATTCATGAGCATATTGCAAAGCAGATTGATCTGGCTTGCCTTGCTTCAGCATTAATGGCATGAGTACATTATTTAAGGCCGTAAATGCCTGTATAAGATGATGGAACTGAAACACAAAACCTATACTGTTGCCACGTAACGCTGTCCGAGCCGTATCATCCATACGGCTTGTCGCCTGACCCAACAAGTACAACTCACCACGACTAGGCTGATCTAATAAGCCAAGAATATTCAGTAAAGTACTTTTTCCTGAACCAGAAGGACCAATTAATGCAGCAAAGTCATTACGTTGAATACACAAGTCAATTCCATGTAATACCTCCACTTCATTAGGTTGCCCAACGTTGTAGGACTTTCGCAATGCTTCTAAACGCAGTACTTCCTGAGATGAATCAGACATGACGAATTGCCTCCACAGGATCGAGTGCAGCCGCCCGACGGGATGGTATTGCAGCAGCCAAAACCCCTGTCAAAGTCGCCAAGAATAATGCCGACAAGATAAGCTTGATTGAAATCGAAATATAAAACAAACCAGGACCAAATTGATTAAATCCCCAGATCAAACCATAACTGACTACACTACCAAGCATGGAACCAAGCAGACCAAAAATTGCTCCCTGAAATAAGAAAACTCTTAAAATTTGCGCTTGCGTCGCCCCCGTCGCACGTAAAATACCGATTTCCCGAGTCCGTTGTACCACACTCACCGACATCACACTGGCAATACCAAAAGCGACTGAAATCCCCACAAAAACAATAATCATGTTGGTCGAAAGGCTCTGAGCCGTAATCGCATTCATTAATTGAGCATTGGTTTCAATCCAGCTTTCTGCTTTTAATCCTGTCAGGCGTCCAACTTGTGAGGCAATTTGATCCGCCTGAAAAATATTTTGAATCGTCAGATCAATCACGGTCACGCCACCCGGCAAATTAAGTAAAGATTGCGCCTGTTTCAAATCCAGATAGACATAGCGCGCATCCAATTCACGCACGCCCAGTTCAAATATTCCAGAGATATTCACCACCGCATTTTTCTGCTGCCCAGTATCTAACCTTAATTTGCTCCCGACTTGCACACCCAAATCTTTGGCCAATTGACGCCCAATTAATACATTATCCGCACTGACCCGTAATTCACCACTCACCATATATTGCTTTAACGGAATAATTTGTTGATAACGTTCAAGATTGATACCAACCAATGCAACCGATTGAATCGCATCTCCGCGCTGTACAAATGCAGGACCAGAGACCACAGGAGAAACCGCCGTCAACACCGGCAACTGATCTAAGGTCTCAGTAATCTGCTGCCAATTATTAATAGAGCGTAAGCGTTGCGCACGCTGATCTTCTTGTAACAACTGAAGTGTTCCTGCTGCTGGTGGCACAATGTGATTCACTTCATCTGGTGAAAGCAAACGAATATGCGCCTGCGTCCCTAAAGTCCTTTCTACAATATTCGATTGTAAGCCCTGAATTAAGGCGCTAATGAACACAATGACCGCTACCCCCACCGCGACGCCAATGGTAATCATCATCGACTGTGTGCGACCCTCTCGCAGAAAACTGATTGCGATGGTCCACTCTGTCCAAAGTCGCCCAAAAAAGTTTTTCAATCGAATTTCACCGGTAATTCATTTTTGCTATTTGTCGGATCCGTTTGACTCTGCAAAACACGTTTAGTTTGCTCTATTCGGACACGAGTTCCATCTTTAAGCATTGATTCTGCATCGGTAAGGACGTGATCACCTTCTTTCAATCCAGCTACAACTTCCGACATGACCAAACCACGTAAACCCAGTGTGATAGGATGACGTTGAATTTTTCTATCTCTTACTAAAATAACCATAGCCTTATTGCCACTTATACTGCTTAAAGCATCATTTGGAATGACCAAGGTTCGCTCGCGCTGGTTGGTTTCAACATTTACCGATACCGTCATGTCTTGACGCAAAAAATCAGGGACTGGATCAACTGTTAATCGGACGTCTACTGTGCCACGTTGAGCATCAATACTTGGGGCAATAAAATTAATATGGGCAGGAAAAGGTTGATCTGGATAGGCATCCGTAATCACTGCTGCTTTTTGTTGTAAAGCCAGCAGTGGTAAATTTCGCTCATCAAATGGCACTCGTATTTCAGTCGCACCATCCAGTGCAATAGTGAAGAGAGTCTGACTCGGTTGTACCAGATCCCCTGGCTCAACATTACGGGTTAAAATAATACCTGAAACTTCTGCGCGAATTTTGGTCTTGGCGAGTTGCGCTTGTAGTGCAGCGAGTCGTTCACGTAATTTTGTCTCTTCAACTTTATCTGGGGCAAGTGAAGCAACTTTTAATCGAGCTGATTCCAAATTATTACGAGCGAGTTTTTCTGCCTCTATCGATTTCTCCCTTTCCTCTGCTGATAATATTCCTAATTCGGTATTCCTTCTGCGCACTGCTTCCCTTTGAGCCTGTTCTAATTGCACTTTGGCATTCGCTAAATCGACTTCTGCTTGCGGACGTGTAGTGGTTGCGAGTTCCTTTAATTCAGCTTCTGCCTGCCGCACTTGTGCTGAAATTTCATCAGATTTCAGTACTAAAAGAACATCCCCTTGAGAGACCCGATCCCCCTCTTGAACCAAGCGCTCAAGAACAACCCCTGTAATTTCACTGCCAATCTGAGTCCGAGATACTTTCTCTACCCGTCCTGAAGCAACAACTGTCTGAATCAATGGACTAGATACGACTTCATAACTAGGTAACAATGGTCCTTGCCACCAACGATATGTAGCAAAACTGACGAGCAAAACCAGTAGTATGATTATGATTAAAGGCTTATAACGGGTAACGAGCAATTCTATTCTCCAAGCCAGATTAAAGGAAATTTTTTAAATCAAATCATTGGTCTTTAGTTGAACGTGTAATTTTTTTCATGGATACAAATACTGAGTATAGTGAATTTTTGTCAGCTCAAAATGTTAGGTTTATTAAAAGCCAATTTACTTTACATATCACTATGCACCAACCAATGCTGACAGATCAATACGGGTTAAAGCTGAAATCTATTGTTTACAGTTTGGTATCTATCTCAAACATAATCTCAATAGATTATTCGCTGAAAACAGTATTATGGATTACCCAAACGTGCAGCCCATGACTAGATTTATCACGTGAATTCAAGGCAAATGGAATAAGTCATGCTTCATTGAAATCTACGCTTTCTTAGCATTACTAGCCTGCTTTTTTAAGCGATAATCCAAAGCCGCTCGGCTAATACCCAATACCCGAGCTGCTTCAGAAACATTATGATTCACTTTTTGCATTGCAATAAAAATCAGTTGCCTTTCATGATCTTCCAAACAAAAGCCATCTTGTATCACTGCATCTAAGTCCACTTTTTCAGGCTTTGTTTCAATATCTTGTTTAATCTGCGGAAACAAATGACTAAGTTTAATTTCCTGCTGATGATCCGTCAGTAAGGTCGCCCGCTCTAATAAGTTTTCAAGTTCACGAATATTGCCAGGCCATTCATAAGTCATCACAAAGTTTTTGGCTTTGTCACTTAAACCTTTTAAAGACTTTCCATACATATTTTCAAAACGTGATAAGAAGTGCGTAATCAACAACGGAATATCATCACGGCGCTCACGTAGCGGCGGAATAATGACAGGGAAAATGTTTAATCGATAATATAAGTCGGCACGGAATCGCCCCTCTTTCACAGCTTGTTCCAAATTTTCATTGGTGGCTGCAACCAGACGCACATCAGCCCTTCGAGTTTGATGATCACCAACTCGCTCATACTCTCCTTCTTGTAACATCCGTAATAAAGCGGCTTGGGCACGTGGTGAAAGCTCAATCACTTCATCTAAAAAAATAGTTCCTTGATGAGCACGTTCAAATTTTCCACTCCGAGTTTGCGTTGCACCTGTAAATGCGCCTTTTTCTACACCAAAAAGTTCCGCTTCAATTAAATCTGGCGGAATACAGGCACAGTTTACGGCAACAAATGGCTGCCCTTTACGGGAACTACCTTCATGAATCCCTCGTGCAAAAGCTTCCTTACCCACCCCAGTTTCGCCTTGCAGTAATACAGCAACCTTACTGCCTGCTGCCTTTTTCAAAAGATCACAGACTTTACGATATGCAACTGATTCACCAATAGAGTTGAACATGGTGTAGTCTGCTTCTATATCCGTATAGATATTTTTCTTTAACTCATTCAGTTCCGCCTGTAAGGCAATTAATTCATCAGACACTGGATCGGGTGACATAAACTGAATCAGCTCATCAGCATTTTCCCATTCTTCTAAAGGTTTACCAATAATTCGACAGCAATCATCCCCTTTGGCAACACAATGGGTTTCTTGATAAATAATGGTTTGCCCCATGACCAGACTGGTATAACCACAGGCATAACCCAATAACATCCAACAAGCCGATTCTTCCGAAGCACCAAACTCACTTAAATGAACTTCCGCTTCAAATGAATTTCGCCAGTTAAAATCTGCATAAAATTCATGTTCATCATGACTTAATTGAAGTTCATTGACTTCAACTTGAACCATGCCACGAATACCATGCATTTGCGGTCCAGCCATAAATGCTTCAGCTTCATTTAAATTCGGACGTAATTTAGAAGTGACTTCCGCATCCCTCACACCCGCCTGGTAACCCAAACGAATAAAAAAACGCTTTGTCCGTTCCCAACCCAACATGTTATACAAATCTTTTCTTAAAAAGCCCATGATGCTGGTATGCATCAGCAGCATACGGTTTTCTTCAAACCAAATTTTTCCATGCTGACTATCAAACTGAATTTTATCCAATAAATCTTGAATATCTTTGTTTTTCTCCAAAATTTGAGTATAAAAATTCGCATCTTTGACTTGAGGCATAACTGAATATCCATCCTTGGCTATAGGTCTTCCCTTATCTTACCCACTTCTCACTAAAAAGCTTTACTACCTTATTGTCATAACTTTATACCTCTAAGGTATTTTTAAATTAAAACTATAAAATCATATAGATATAAATCACTTGACCTATAAAAAGTATTTTCAAATTCCCCACCGAACCATTCATTATTTGATGAAATCAAACATTTTTATATTCATCATTCCATGAATTTTTATCGCTCAAATAATATAAAAAAGCAGATAAAAAACATAAGTAATTGATTAATAATAATTAATAAAAGTTGGCATGAGTTTTGATATATCTCTATCAATAAATACAAGGTTGCATCACTGAAATGATTTCAGTGTAGAGATAAAAGGATGATTCCAATGACTCAAGCGCTACAACATGACCAACTCACCAAATACATTCGTGTAACAGGCGACCGTCATGCCAAGTTTGTTGAATTTGACTTCGCAATCCACGACCCAACACTTTTTGTCGAACTCATTCTCCCCCAGCAAGCATTTCAACATTTCTGTGAAATTAATCATGTCATTGAAATGACCGAAGCCCAGCAAGCTTGGAATGACGCACAAGAAGATAAATGGCGTTATGGCGTTGAACCAACAGTCCTGAGCCAAGTTCGTAAACATTTAGATCAAGAAGATCAATCTTAAGCCCATAAGGAAATCGTGATGACTTTAGAAATTAAAACCTCCAACCTCGAACCGATTCGTCAAACCTATGCCTATATCGAACGTCGTTTTGGTAAAAAGCCAGCGACGCGTTATCAAGAAGTCAGTTTTGATGTACAAGGTGCAACCAATTTTCATTATCACCCATTGTGGAAACTAGACAAAACTTTAAATGATCACACCCATACAGCTTTGCAGATGCAAGATTGGTATGTATTTAAAGATCCACGTCAATTTTATTATGGTGCATATGTACAGCATCGTGCACGTTTACAAGAGACTGCTGAAAGCAATTACTCATTCTTTGAAAAACGTGCTTTGGTAGAAAACTTAAGTGATGAAGTGAAACAAAAAATCATCACTTGCTTATTGCCGTTCCGTTATGTCGAGCAAACCGCCAACCTTCATATGATGTCAGGCAGTGCCTATGGTTATGGCACCGTGATTACTCAAGCTTGTATTTTTGCAGCAATGGATCGTTTGGGCATGGCGCAATACCTCTCTCGTATTGGTTTACTAATCGATGGCAATACTGGTGAATCATTACAACAAGCCAAAGATAGCTGGATGAATGATGCCTCTTGGCAACCGCTGCGCAAACTGTGTGAGCACAGCTTAACGGAACAAGATTGGTTCAAACTTTATATTCTACAAAACCTACTCATCGACAGCTTAATGCAAGAACTGGTTTACGGTGAATTGGATCAATGGCTGGTTGAACACGGCGCACGTGATGTGGCGATGCTGACCGAGTTTATGAAGGATTGTTTAACTGATTTACGCAAATGGTCAGATCCTGTTTTAAAAACAGTCGTTGCTGAATCTGAAGAAAATAAAGTCTTAATTCAAGGTTGGATAGACACACTTTTACCTCAAGTCACAGAAGCTTTCAGTGCATGGGCCACGACCGCACTTGGGACTGCATCGATCGACAATGGCTTAGCCGTTATTGCAGAGCGTAGTAAAAAAGCAGGTTTAACCCTTGAATTAGATTCAGTTGCATAAGGATACGCAGACATGAGCTCAAAAGTTTATTTGGCATTACAAGATAACGATACTTCACGCTACATCATTGAAGCGATTGAACAAGATAACCCAGAAGCGACGATTCAATACCTTCCTGCCATGATTCGTGTGGAAAACCTCGGCAAACTCGTGGTTCGTGCTGAAACTGTCTCTGAAAAACTAGGACAAGATTGGGATATTCAAGAACTGCAACTCAACATGATCACCTTAGGTGGCAACGTTGATGAAGATGACGACACCTTCACCTTGCAGTGGAATTAATCCCACATAAAAAATACAAGAAGCCAATCGCTTCAACAGATTGAAAAGGATGATCAAGATGAATAGCCAAGCAAAAAGCGCGACTAAAACTGCAACCAAAAAACTCAATGCGAAAGACCGTTACCGTATGTTGACCCGTGATCTGGATTGGGATTTTTCCTATGCAGATCGTAAAGAGGCTTTTCCTTACGAAGAGTTTGAAGGGATTAAAATTACAGACTGGTCAAAATGGGAAGACCCGTTCCGTTTAACCATGGATTCATACTGGAAATATCAGTCAGAAAAAGAGAAAAAACTGTATGCCATTTTTGATGCATTTTCTCAAAACAATGGTCAAATGAATGTCAGTAATGAACGCTATCTCAATGCCATTAAACTATTTTTAACCGCTGTCACACCATTGGAATATCAGGCCTACCAAGGTTATGCGCATGTGGGTCGCCAATTTGGCGGAATCGGCGCACGAATTGCTTCACAAATGCAATCGATTGATGAACTGCGTCATGTACAAACACAAATTCACGCCATGAGCCATTACAACAAGTTCTTTGATGGCTTCCAAGACTGGGCGCATATGCATGACCGTGTTTGGTATCTCTCTGTACCAAAATCATTCTTTGAAGATGCGCGTTCAGCAGGCCCATTCGAATTTTTACTGGCGATTAGTTTCTCTTTTGAATATGTACTCACCAACTTATTGTTCGTGCCGTTTATGTCAGGTGCGGCCTATAACGGTGATATGGCAACTGTGACCTTTGGTTTTAGTGCACAGTCGGATGAAGCACGTCACATGACCTTAGGTTTGGAAATCGTAAAATTCCTACTGGAACAACATGAAGACAACGTTCCAATTGTTCAGGAATGGATTGATAAATGGTTCTGGCGTGGTACTCGCCTACTGTCTATTGTCGGCATGATGATGGATTACATGCTGCCAAACAAAGTGATGTCTTGGAAAGAAGCATGGGAAACCTATTTCGAAGAAGCGGGCGGCGCATTGTTTAAAGACCTCAGCCGTTACGGTATTCGTATGCCGAAATATTCAGACGTGATTGTGAAAGAAAAAGAGCATATTTCACATCAAGCATGGTGGATTTTCTATAACTTTGGCCATGCTGCTGGCTTCCATACATGGATTCCAACCGATGAAGAAATGGATTGGTTATCTGAGAAATATCCAGACACCTTTGACAAATATTACCGTCCGAAATGGGAGCTGGCGCGTAAGTTAGAAGCTGAAGGTAAACGCTTCTATAGCAATGGTTTACCGCAACTATGCCAAATCTGTCAGATTCCAATGACCTTTACTGAAATGGATGGCGACGCAACCATGTTCAGCTACCGCGACAGTATTTATAAAGGCGAGCGTTACCACACTTGTTCAGACGGCTGTCATGACATTTTTGAACGTGAACCTGAAAAATATATTCAAGCGTGGTTGCCAGTGAATCAAATTTTACAAGGCAACTGTGGCGGTCCCGATTTAGAAAGTATTTTACGTGACTATTACAACTTCAATGTTGGCGCAGACAACATGGATATTGAAGGTTCTCCAGACCAAGAACGTTGGAGAAAATGGAAAGGTCACGTTGCATAAGTAAAAGGATCAGAAGTCATCTCATAAATAAAAATTTCGAGATGACTTCACCCAAGGAATTTAGGAGTTTTCTCATGCCAGTACAAGCGATTCAAAAAAACTATGAATTTGATGCACGCGATGCACAAAAAAATTATGGCGACAACATGTTGCTCTATGTGGGATGGGATCATCACACGCTGTTTTGTGCCGCACATGCTTTTGTAGTTTCGCCACAACAAAGCTTACAAGACTTGATTGATCAGCAAATTCAAGCGGGTTTCAATCAACACCCAGACTTTGAACATATCGATTGGTCAAAAGTGCAATTCACCTTGAATCGTCAATTATTAACAGATGTTGATTTTACCAAGACATTGGCTGATTTAAATTTTGATCATAAATCTCTACTGCGCTTTGTTACGCCCGGTTTAGATGGCTACAACGGCACACATGTATAAGGGAGAAGTATCATGAGTTATCAAGTCACGATTGAACCTGTAGGCATGACCATTGAAGTGGAAGAAGATCAAACCATTTTAGATGCCGCTTTACGTCAAGGGGTTTGGCTACCCTTTGCCTGTGGTCATGGCACATGCGGCACCTGTAAAGTTCAGGTCACTGACGGTTTTTATGATGTTGGTGAAGCTTCCCCTTTTGCACTGATGGACATTGAACGCGAAGAAAATAAAGTCCTTGCCTGTTGCTGTAAGCCAGAATCTGACATGGTGATTGAAGCCGATGTCGATGAAGACGAAGATTTTCTGGGTTACTTGGTACAAGACTACCAAGCCAAAGTTTTAGAGATCAAACAACTGTCACCGACTATTAAAGGTATTCGTTTACAGATTGACCGTCCAATGGAGTTTCAGGCTGGGCAATACATCAATCTTCAATTGCCAAATATTGAAGGGACGCGTGCATTTTCAATTGCCAATCCGCCAAGTGAAGAAGGCATTATTGAATTGCATATTCGTCAGGTACAAGGCGGTGCAGCCACCACCTATGTACACGAAACCCTGCAAGTGGGTGATGAACTTCAGGTTTCAGGACCTTATGGGCAGTTTTTTGTGCGTAAATCCGATGAAAAAGATGCCATCTTTATTGCGGGCGGTTCTGGTTTATCCAGTCCACAATCCATGATTTTGGATCTTTTGGAACAAGGTGATACACGTACCATCTATCTTTTCCAAGGCGCGCGTGATGTATCTGAACTCTATAACCATGAAATCTTTGAAAAGCTTGTAAAAGACTATCCAAACTTCCGCTACATTCCGGCACTGAATGCACCCAAAGCAGAAGATCACTGGACAGGATTCACAGGTTTCGTGCATGAAGCCGTGGCAGATTATTTTGAAAATAAATGCAGTGGCCATAAAGCCTATTTATGTGGTCCGCCACCCATGATTGATGCGGCTATTTCAACACTGATGCAAAGCCGTCTCTTTGAAAAAGATATTCATACCGAACGCTTCTTAAGTGCGGCTGATGGTGCTGAAACTGCCTCTCGCTCAGCGCTATTTAGACATATATAGCAACATCACAACACTGATTGAAACGTTTTAAGAATTTCTAGACATAGAACCAATTTTACTTGGTTCTCCCCTTTTCGAATGATCTGTTTCATGTCCGTTCCAGATCATTCGATTCTACTTTTCATGAATCAAAGGATAATGATTATGAACCGTGAACAAATTGATGCCCTTGTACAAAAAATGAATGTAGATACTGCGAGACGTGAAGTAAACCCACGTGTGCAGCAAATTGTTGTCCGTTTATTGGGTGATCTTTTTCAAGCCATTGAAGATTTAGATTTATCTCAAACTGAAATTTGGAAAGGTCTAGAATACCTAACCGATGCAGGCCAAGCGAATGAACTTGGATTACTTGCTGCGGGTTTAGGCTTAGAACATTATCTAGATTTACGCGCGGATGAAGCCGATGCTAAGGCAGGAATTACAGGTGGAACACCACGGACCATCGAAGGCCCACTGTATGTGGCTGGCGCACCTGAATCCGTTGGTTTTGCACGTATGGATGATGGCTCAGAATCAGACCACATTGATACTTTAATAATTGAAGGAACGGTGACCGATGTCGATGGCTGCATCATTCCCAATGCGAAAGTTGAAGTTTGGCATGCCAATGGTTTAGGCAATTATTCGTTCTTTGATAAATCACAATCCGAGTTTAATTTACGTCGTACCATTTTTACCGATGCAGATGGCAAATACACGGCTTTAACCACCATGCCCGTGGGCTATGGTTGTCCGCCTGAAGGTACCACACAAGCTGTTCTCAACCTCTTGGGTCGTCATGGTAATCGCCCTTCTCACGTTCATTATTTTGTCTCTGCTCCAGGTTATCGCAAACTCACTACCCAATTTAACATTGAGGGTGATCAATACCTTTGGGATGACTTTGCCTTTGCGACACGCGATGGATTAGTTGCAACCGCAACCGATGTTACAGATTCAACAGAAATGTCAAAATTCAATCTAGACAAACCCTTTAAACACATCACTTTTAATTTCGAATTGGTCAAAGAAGTTGAGCAAGCACCTTCGACAGAGGTCGATCGTCGCCGTGTGAGTGCTTAATGCAAAATACGCACCAATGAGCATTTTTATTAGTGCACTATCGATGACATCAATTTTTGTAATAACAACATCACTGAAAAGGATTTTCTATGAAAAAACAGACTTTAAAGCTATCTTTAAGCCTAATCATGGGCTTGAGCAGTACACTCACATGTGCAACAGAAAATGGTGCAGATTCATTTGCCTTAGGTGCTGAAGGAATGATGGCGGGTGCATTACCACCGCCCGGTGTTTATTTATTAAATTATTACCAAACCTATCATGCAGGTCAGTTTGAGAATGGGCCTCCAGATTTTCACCTAGATGTCAATGCATTCATTCCTCGTTTAGTCTGGGTAACGGAACAAAATTATTTGGGTGGGCAACTCGGTTTTTTTGCCGTACAACCTATGGTTGATTTAAGATTAACCGTAGCAGGAATGTCCGATCATAACAGTGCCTTTGGCGATTTAATTCTAGGCTCAATGTTAGGATGGCATCATGGTAATCATCATTGGATTGGTGCTATTGAAACATCTTTAGCAACTGGAAAATATGATACACCAACAGCAACTCAACCCGTGGTTGCCAATACTGGGAAAAACTACAATACAATTCGCCCAATCATTGCTTATACTTATGCCCCTGCAAATGGCTTAGATATTTCGACAAAACTCTCTTATAACTTTAATGATGAAAATGACGATACGCATTATAAGTCAGAAGAATATTTTGCAGGTGATTACAGTGTGGGGTACAAAATCAACGATAACTTCAAATTCGCAGTTGAGGGCTATGCATTTAAACAAACCAAATCTGATAAACAACGCGGTGAAAATATTGGAATGCGCGGACAAGTGTGGGCTGTTGGTCCAGCCATTCAATACCAAGATAAAAACTGGTCGATTGAAGCAAAGTATTTAACAGAAACCAATGTTGAAAATCGCCCTGAAGGACATACTGGCATATTGAAATTTATTTGGGCTTTTTAATACAGCAAACGAAATCATTATTGTTTTTGTATGAAGCTGACTTGAATCTTTTTCACCAGATTTTAAAGAACTTAAATAACCTGAATCCTGCTTAAGCCAATATTTCCGTAATACGAATCGTTGGCTTATTTTGATGCATAAATCCCTGCAAAATAACCTACGACACTTCGAGTTTTGATTGTCACTAAATTGTACGCTCCTTTCAGGAAGCTAAATAAAGTCTCTATTTTATTGCGCTGTCTCAGGTGGTATTCATCTTCTTTTAATAATTGAACTGCCTGCATGTTTTTACGATGATAGGTCATGCTTTGACTAAAATTCAGAGCATAATAAATCAGAATCTATGGTTTGATGTGTTAAGCATTAACCAACACCTATCAAAATAACAGATCCAAACCTGTTTAAACATGCTATGGAATGAAACCCGTGGGTATCGCTTAGCCATCTTATATACGGCAGAAGATGTAGAAAACTCTTTATCAACTTTAATTTAATTCTGGTTTGCTTCAAACTAGACTTTGCAAGTAAGCCTGGATTCGCAAAAGTATCTGGGAAGTAATCTAAGCCAATACAATATTCATAAGCAGCCGTTAGTTCGGATAATACTCTTCCAGCTTGAACTTGGGCTCCACGATCAATAATTCCCTTAATCAGACTCACTACATCTTTACGCGTGATTTCTACCGCAGCTTTTTCACCAATAGAACTTACCACATCAACATATAAGGTACGTCTAGCTTCAATTTGCCCTTTAATTGCTCTACTGCCTTTAACTATTTTCTTTTTGTTACTCTGTTCATCAAAAATATGCTTATCTTCTATTACATTCTCTAAATATAAATCAACAACATTTTTGACAGACAATACTTCACCTGAATATTCACCTACATCAGTTTTATCTTTATCACATGCTTTCATTTTTCCTATTGCACGCGCAGATAAAGCTACTTTTCAAGTTTCAATCTTTTCCAACATTTCTTTTCTCTTTTGTACATTGACCTGAATTTGCTACCATACCCACTTGAGGCGATAGGGAACTAACTCACTCATTCATCCAAGATCTTTTACATGTTTATAGACGGTCTTATTTCTACTTATAATAGAATCTACAAATCATCATCTTTGTAAATTCTAAAATCCAACCTATATTTTATACTATTGAAACTTAAGGATTTCATATACATGAGCTTGCAAGACATCATAGCCAATATCGATTCACACACCCCTATGATGCAACAGTACTTAAAAGTCAAAATGCAGCATCCTCATGCCTTAATGTTTTATCGTATGGGCGATTTCTACGAACTTTTTTTTGATGATGCACATAAAGCAGCCAAATTACTGGGGATAACGCTAACCCACCGTGGTAAAACCAATGGCAATCCAATCCCGATGGCAGGTGTACCCTTTCATGCTGCAGAAGGTTACCTTGCACGTTTAGTTAAAAAAGGCGAAACCGTTGTTATTTGCGAACAAGTCGGCGAAGTCACAGGTAAAGGACCTGTAGATCGTCAGGTGGTTCGTATTCTCACCCCTGGTACGCTTACAGATGATGCCTTACTCAATAGTCATCAATCTTCTAATTTAGTCGCGCTGTGCTTACAACAAAACCAAATTGGTATTGCCCTCCTTGACTTAAGTGCAGGCATTTTTAAAGTTCAACAACAAGATTTCAAGCTGGAACAACTGAGCATCGAACTGGCACGACTCATGCCAAGTGAAATTCTGGTCGATGAAGATATTGTGGACCCCAACATTTTAGAACACGTTAAAAGACAACTCGACTGCCCTGTAACTAAGCGCCCCAATGTTGATTTTAATTTAAATAATGCACAAAAAACCTTGTGTGATCAGCTTGGCGTTTCAACACTTTCTGGTTTTGGTATCGATCATTTACCTTTGGCAAAAGCTGCGGCAGCAGCACTGATTCATTATGCCAAAGACACGCAAAAAACCGCATTACCGCATATCCGCAGCATTCAGCTAGAACAAAGCAGCGACTTTATAGCGCTCGACCCAGTAACACGCCGCAACTTAGAAATTGTAGACCCTTTATTCGAACATGGGACGTCATTATTTCAACTCATCAATGACTGTCAGACTGCTATGGGAAGTCGATTATTAAGCCGCACGCTCATGCAACCGCTGCGGGATACGGCTCTACTCGATGCACGTCTTGATGCCATTCAAGCTTTTATTGATGGTTATCATGAATCTCCTATTCGCTTAGTCCTTAAAGAAATTGGTGATATTGAACGCGTGCTAAGCCGTGTGGCTCTTGGCAGTGCTCGTCCACGTGACCTCGTACAATTACGCCAAGCGAGTGCTCAACTCCCGTTTTTACGCCATACACTCAACCCAATTGTTGCCAGCCAACAATCTAAACTGGTTCAACAATTAAATGAGGAGTTGGGTGATTTTAATGGTTTATACCAGCGCCTACTGTCCGCAATTGTCGAAAATCCACCCGTACTGTTACGTGATGGCAATGTCATCGCGGAAGGTTTTGACAGCGAACTGGATGAATTACGCAAAATTCGTGACCATGCTGGGCAATTCCTGATCGATCTAGAAATTAAAGAGCGTGAACAATCTGGAATTGCTACCCTAAAAATTGGCTATAACCGTGTTAGTGGCTATTACATCGAACTGACACGTGCTCAGGCAGAACAGGCACCCGAACACTATATTCGTCGTCAGACCCTCAAAAATGCCGAACGCTATATCACACCAGAATTGAAAAGTTTTGAAGATAAAGTATTATCCAGTGAATCTCGTGCATTAGCGCGTGAGAAAATGCTGTTCGAAACGCTATTGGAAGAGCTACGTCAAGATATTGCAAATTTACAAGTTATGAGTGCAGCCCTCGCTCAAATTGATTTGCTCAGTAACTTTGCACATCAAGCCCGTTTAAGAAACTGGTCTCGACCTGAATTTAGCCCAGAAACGGGCATCAAAATTATGGCGGGTCGTCATCCAGTGGTAGAAGCATTAAATAAAACTGCATTTACCCCAAATGACACACATTTGGATTATGCACATCGCATGGCGATTATTACAGGTCCAAATATGGGCGGTAAATCGACCTTTATGCGTCAAACCGCACTCATTAGTTTACTGGCTTATTGTGGTAGTTTTGTCCCTGCGCAGTCCGCTGTGCTAGGTCCAATTGACCGTATTTTCACCCGTATTGGTTCTGCCGATGATTTATCGACAGGCAAATCAACCTTTATGGTGGAAATGACCGAAACTTCGCAAATTCTACATCATGCCACCAACCAATCCTTGGTGCTTATGGATGAAGTGGGTCGCGGTACCAGTACCTATGACGGTTTATCCTTGGCTTGGGCTTGCGTTTTAGACCTAAGTAAACGAGTGAAATGTCTATGTCTGTTTGCCACCCATTATTTTGAACTGACTGAACTGAGTAAAGAATCGGGCATTTACAATTATCATGTCAGTGCCAAAGAACTAAATGGCAATTTGATTTTGCTGCATAAAGTACAACAAGGTCCTGCCAGTCAGAGTCATGGTCTACAAGTCGCAAAATTAGCGGGTATACCTGCAAATGTGATTAAAGAAGCACAAAACCGTTTAAAAATTTTAGAACGCCAACAGCAACAGCATGTTAATACGGCGGTACAACGTGATTTATTTGCACCTGCCGTGCAAGCAGAACCAAATATCATTGAACGTGTGGTTGAAGTGGAAAAAGTATCTCCTGCGCTTGAAATTTTAAAAGACTTAGATGTCGATAACCTAACCCCACGTGAAGCTTTACAGCATTTGTATCTATTGAAAGAACAATTAGAAAGTTAAGCTTTAAAAAAAGGTCGGTTGAATATCACCGACCTTTTTTTTATTGCCCGTTTCGAGCCTCTACGTTAAGCATCGCGATTACTCAAGCTTCCACGTTAAATTTTGCTGCACGGCAGGCCATTCATTTTTCAAAATACTATATACATAAGTATCACGTAAAATATCATCTTGGACTATTTGATGGCTTCTTAACACGCCATCTAATTTTGCCCCTAAGCGTTCAATTGCAGCACGACTTTTCAAATTAAAAGACGATGTTCTGAACTCAACGGCAATACAATTTAATACATCAAAGGCATACTGAAGCAATAATTGCTTCGTCTCTGTATTCACATGACTCCGCTGTACAGATTGTCTATACCAAGTTGAACCAATTTCCACACGACGATGTTCAGCAACCACATTCATATAACTGGTCATACCAAGGATCTGACCGCTGTTCTGTTCAATCACCACAAAAGGCAACATACTTCCCTTGTGCTGCAATTCAAGTCGTCTTTGTATTTCGCTATGCATAAGTTCAGGTTTAGGAATCAAGGTATACCAAAGTTTCCAGAGCTCACCATCACACACCGCTTCTCTCAGTGCTAACTCATGCTCTAAACTTAAGGGTTCCAATTTAATGTTTTTACCCACTAGGGTGACTGGCTTTAACCACGGCATGTTTCATCTACCTCTAAAGCTGATTTCTTAGATGCTGCTATCTTATGCATGGCTTCACTTATCTCCTGCTTGCCTGTATCAGATAATGCATTTGCGACACCAACTATATCTCGATGCTCTTTGTTCTGCCCCAATTTGGATTTGCCCTGAATTTTAGTAATTTCAATCTCTATCCCAACAATGGCTTTTAACATCGTCTCGATATAACTTTTTGGCGCATCCGACATTTTCCATGGCTCAGCTTGCGTGGCTTCATGGGTACGTGTTAAACGTGCTACCACTCCACGCACATAACGCTCATCATCACGTATTTTGACCTTGCCATGCGCATGAATCACTCGATAGTTCCAAGTGGGCACTTGTTGATGATGTTCGTGCTTACTCGGATACCATTGTGGCGAAATATAAGCATCACCTGCTCGAAATACCACCAACACTTCATCACCATCTTGAACATCTTGCCAAACTGGATTTTTCCTTGCGACATGTGCATGCAGTACACCCAATTCAGTCACCTCAGTATCAAGTTCAAAAGGCAGATGATTCGCATCTAAACCACTTTGTCCATGCGTCAGCAAAATTCCTAAAGGATTTTTTTTGATTAATTCATGCAGGACTTCTATATTGGTTTCTTCAAATTCTGCGGGGACGTACATGTTCTAAGCTCCTATTATTTTCCAAATCTTAATTTGTCTTACATGTTGTAAATTTTCAGTTTTAATTGGATTATAAAAAAGAACCAGTTTATCTAAATTTTAGTAGACCAGAATTATGGCAAGAATGACAAAAGTAATAGATCTTCCATCCATGACAAAACTGAATAAAGCGAATGGGCAAATCAGCACTCAACTCATTCACATTTTCCGAGCAGCCGTTCAGCAAGGTGATTTGCAATCTGGTGATGCCTTACCCTCTTCCCGTGAGCTAGCACAAACATTAAATGTTGCCCGAGGTACTGTGATTGAAGCTTATGAGCAACTTATCGCAGAAGGTGTCTTTGAATCTCATGCCCGAAAAGGGACTTTTATTTCACAAACATTAAACCATTCGACTACAGCGACTTTAAAAAGAGAAAAACAAGAAACTGACATCCCGCTTACAGCAGCCGCACAAGCATTTTCTGAAATACTCAAAGAATTTAGACCATTACCGCATCGACCTTTTGCCGTTTCTGTGCCCATAGGCCGTACCCAACCGAATGATATGTGGCGGAAATATGGCAATCAATACCGTGCTCGGGGCATTGCAGCACCGTCAGGTTATGATGATCCGCAAGGCATATTGTCTCTACGCCTTGCTATTGCCGATTATGTTCGGCGCTCGCGTTCTGTGCACTGTGACCCTGAACAAATTGTGATTACTAGCGGAATCCAACAAGCACTTTATATTTGCAGTCAAATTTTATTCAATGCGAATGATGCAGTTTGGATTGAAGATCCTGCTTATCGTGGAACTACAGCCATACTTGAGCATTCATTACATCATTTAAAAATCATACGTGTACCTGTTGATGAAGAAGGCATTCAAGTCAATATAGGTCGTACACTTGCTGAAAATGCACGTGCTGCATTTGTCACCCCTTCTCATCAATACCCGATTGGTATGCCCATGAGCTTAGCGAGACGAACTGCATTACTCGCATGGGCAAAACAACACAAGGCTTGGATTATTGAAGATGATTACGACAGCGAACTTCGCTACAGCGGTCAACCTTTTCCTGCACTACAAGGCATGGCATCGGATCAAGTTATATATTTAGGTACGTTCAGCAAAGTCCTGTTTCCATCATTACGTTTAGGTTATGCCATTCTTCCAAAAAAACTGGTTGCCCCGTTTTGTGGGCTAAGAGCATTGATTGACCGCCACCCACCTTCAGCAGATCAACACGTATTGGCAGCCTTTATTCAAGAAGGTCATTTAGAACGCCATATTCGGCGTATACGGAAAGTTTATGCTGAAAATCGTCTGCAATTAATCGATATGGTAGAACGCCATATTCCAAAACACCTTGGTTTTTTACAATCGGGCGATCAAGGTATGCATATGTTGCTATGGTTAGCCAATCATTTAGATGACCGTGCAATTGCCCAATCAGTACTTGAGGCAGGAATATCCATTAAAGCCGTTTCACCCACTTATTCAAATCAAGCGAAACGTTCTGGACTTATTCTTGGATTGGGAGACTTTGACATTCAACAAATGGAGCAAGCCGTAACTCAGCTCGCAAAAATTATTCAACACCATGACACCTTAAGAAACTGAAATTGATTCCATTAAATAAGATCGGCGGTCGGGCACTATAGACATTCTTAAATCAAATAAGAGGTTTTATTAGGGCGTGTCCTCATTTGAAAAATTGGTTTTAAATACTTAAAATCCTCCTTTAAGCTCTTTTCATTTCTATATTTTTCAATGGCACGTACTCTTCTCACCGATGATATTTGGCAGCAAATTCAAGATACTCTGCGATTACACGGTTGTTACTGTTCAAAAAACAGTAGAAATATCATGGAAGCTATCTTATGGAAACTACGTACGGGGGCGACATGGCGTGATATTCCTCAAGAACTTTGCCCTTGGCAAACGGCCTACAATCGCTTTAATCGCTGGGCAAGTAAGGGATTATGGGATAAATTTTTTTTAGATTACGAGGCATTCTGGATCAGGAATGGGTATTCATTGATGGAAGCTACATACGCGTGCATCAACATGCAAGTGGAGCTCGGCATGGTTTCGAAAGAGCAATTGGACAATCACGCGGTGGACGAACAACAAAAATACATCTTGCGACCGACGCGAATGGATTACCGATTGATTTTAAAATCACTGGGGGTGACGTCCACGACAGTCAAGTTGCAAAACAACTGATTGATATTGTAGGTGAGGCAACTTATCTCCTTGCGGACAAGGGGTATGATGCTGAGCACATTCGAATATGTGCCAAGAACAAGAATATGACTCCCATTATTCCATTGAGATCAAACAGTAAGAGATCGAATAAGGAATTTGATAAATATCTATATAAATTAAGACATTTAGTTGAAAATGCTTTTGCGAGATTAAAACATTTCCGTGCTATTGCAACTCGATTTGATAAACTGGCACGCAATTATAAATCTATGATCCGTATAGCCTGCATATTTATTTGCTGCAAAGCCAAATGAGGACACGCCCTAGCATGAACTGCTATTTTTCATGGTATATCGAGGCATTTCTAAACAACAAATCAAAGATTCACTCATTCCAAAATGAAATCATGGCCCTATTTTCACCTCGAAGATGTACTTAAATTTAGCGAATCCTTTTATAGCGAACCATGTTAGTCAGTGGTTTTGAGTACAATACAAAGTTGAAGCTCTACGGAATATCTAGTGAAATACAATCATTCATAGATACTCCGTAACGCCATAATTAGAAGCTATAATTTCTATCAGCACCTAGTTTTGAAAATTGCGCTTCCATATCGTTAAATGCATCAGTAAAGCCATCCAATGAAATTTTATTCTCAATCAGTTGTTTTTTATTATTCTGGAATCGTGTAAAAGCATAATTCCCGCCTTTAAATTGTTTAATCAGTTCGGAACCATTTCTAAATAATCCTTCACGCTCTTGGAGGATTTCTTTGTTATCTATATGAATAAAAGCTGGATTATCCTTTAAATGTTTTTCACCAATATTGACAATATATTGATGATTAACATGCAAAATAGAAATAGGTCCTTTACTCATCACACAGGCTTTCATGTCTTCAAATACTTTGTATTGACATTTTATTTTCCAGCTAGCGCGCCCGAGCAACTTATTCTCTATTAAGTCAATTTCAGCATTATTGTTTGATTTAGCATTAACTTTTAAAATTAAAGTAGAAATTTGATCTTCAGATGCATAAGTATTGTTTGTAATAACGGGAGTTAGGATAAAAAAGGATAAAAAAAAATTTTACGCATAATGAAATCCCCAGTATTTTAAAAAAGCTATAATAATCAACATTTTTTTGATATCTATTGCTTAATGTATCATTTTTAAGAAATAAGTGTGTTTTTTTACAAATTAATTTAAATATGTTGATTATTACTCGTTTTTTTACTCAAACTGCTGTCAAGTTGTAGAGTAATGCAAATTCTGCTCGTTAATCCGTATAGCCATTAAAATCTTAGTGGATACCGAACTACAATAAGTTTTAGACTAATAGATCTCTTTCATAACTCATTTTTCATTCAATTCTAAGTTGTAAATTCCAGCAATTAAATTGAATCTTAAACCGAGCCTTTTCCCTCTATTTCGATAG